>JADFGO010000041.1 GCA_022567655.1 Candidatus Neomarinimicrobiota bacterium | reverse complement strand
TTTCCTCGTTGTTGGGCTGGTTAGAATTGCTTGAGGACGCTGATAAAGATAAGACTTCAAAACTGCTTTCTGAGATGAAAGCCGACGTGAAGCGGTTGAACAGGATAGCAAACCGGTTTTCTCAAATCGGGACGGGGGGTGGTTTAAAGCAGTCAAATCTGAATGAAGTTATCGAAAGGGTGGTGGCATATCTCAAAAAAAGACTTCCGCAAAAGGGGAAAACGATAGAGTTGACGGCTAATCTTGAGAATATTCCGGAGATTCCACTCAACGTAGATTTATTTGAGTGGGCGCTTGAAAACATTATCAAAAACAGCGCGGACGCAATATCGCGTGATAATGGCAAAATCGAGATATTTTCATCATTCAACGACAAAACCGGGAAGGTGGAGATAACCGTTAAGGACAATGGTGTCGGTATTCAAGGACGATTCAGAAAAGAGATATTTAAGCCCGGTTACAGCACGAAATCAAAGGGATGGGGACTCGGTCTAAGTCTTGCAAAACGGATAATTGAGGAATATCATGGGGGTGAACTGTCTCTAAAAGAATCGAAACAGGACGAAGGAACGACAATGCAGATAATTCTTTCTTCAAAGTGAGTTTAAGAGTACCGGAATAAATATTTTGTTTGATGCTTGACATAGGGTATGAATGATCCCAATATTTTAGTGAGGGCTTTTAAAAAAAGTTTGGCTGCCGATCTTTGCCGGGATCGATCAGCAGCCAAGGGAGCGTGAAAAGAAAATCAATGCGATCTTTTCCTTTTCTATAGAGTAGGACGTAAAATCCCCTCAAAAGGTTGCACCTTTTTTACCCGGGCTTACCGATTTCTTCCCTGATTACGCTTGACTTTTTAATACCCTTAGAGTAACATCATGCGTATTTTTTAAAGAAGGATGATATGCTGACACTATTGATATTGATGGGTCAACCGCAAAATGGCGGAGAAGGATCCGGTATTTTCGGCTTGCTTCCATTTATACTGATTTTCGTAATATTCTATCTTCTCCTTATCAGACCTCAGATGAAACAACAGAAAAAGAAACAGGCTATGGTAAAATCATTGAAGAAGGGAGATAAGGTTGTCACTGTCGGGGGCCTACACGGTACTATTGAAGGTGTTAAGGATAAGGACGAAGTGCTCATATTGAAAGTGGCTGATAACGTTAAAGTTCGAGTTTCGAGAAGCGCTATAGCATCCCAGCTCGATAAATAGGTTTTTATTTGAGCCAGCTCGGTCTGAAATATTACGGAGATCCTATCTTACGGAAGGAGACCGATTCTGTCAAGGATTTCGATCACAGCCTCGAACTGTTTGCGCAGGAAATGATTGAAACGATGCGTACGAACGACGGGGTAGGTTTAGCCGGGCCCCAGGTAGGCGACTTACGCAGCCTTATTGTAATCGATGTCAGCAGCGAAGAAGATGAGGAACCAGTAGAACCATTGATACTGGTCAATCCGGATATTAAAGAGCTCTCGGGAAGCTGTGTGATGGAAGAAGGATGTTTGAGCATACCGGATGTGAGAGTCGAAATAGAGAGACCTGAAGAGATCAGGATCAAGTTTCAGGACGTCAAGGGAGTGAAGAAGGACCTTAAATGTGATGGGATTCTTGCGAGAGTCATTCAGCACGAGGTCGATCATCTGAGAGGCAGACTTATGATTGACTACCTGAGCCCTGTCAAACGCGATCTGCTCAAATCAAAACTTCAGAAGATTTCGCGCGGGGACATTTCTGTGGGGGTCTAAACGGTTGAACTCTTCATGTTCAACGATTTAAAATGAATATTATTTTTATGGGAACGCCCGATTTCGCTGTTCCCAGCCTTTTAAAGTTAGCGAAGAGCGGGTATAAACCGGTTGCGGTAGTTACCGGAGCTGATAAAAAAAGCGGTAGAGGACAAAAGCTGATCCCGACTCCGGTTAAGAGTGCGGCTGCTGACATGGGAATTCCTATTTTGGAGCCGAAAAGCCTCAAGGACTCCTCCTTTATCAGAGAAATCGCATCACTCGACGTAGAACTATCATGCGTTGTGGCATTCAGAATACTTCCCGACGAGCTTATAAGTATTCCTAAAAGAGGCACGGTAAATCTTCACGCTTCGCTGCTGCCCCTTTATCGCGGTGCCGCGCCCATACAACGCGCAATAATGGCGGGCGAAAAGATTACCGGCGCCACGACGTTTTTTATCCGACGGGAAGTAGATACGGGAAATATTCTACTTCAGAAATCTCTCCCTTTAGCTGAAGACGAAGATTTCGGGTCGCTCCATGACAGGCTTGCTGAACTTGGCGCTGATCTGCTGTTGAAGACGATTGAAAGGATAAAATCGGGAAAATTGAAAGAAATCCCTCAGGATGAAGCAAAAGCGACGAACGCCCCGAAGATCAAGTCAGATGACCTTAAAATAAATTGGGATAACTCAGCCGGCAGGATACACGACCAGGTTAGAGGGCTTTCGCCTTTTCCGGGCGTTTCGGCACGGGTCAACAACATGGTAATAAAAATTTTCAAAACTGAGATAAGCGATGAAACGGTCGAGGGATATTCACCGGGAGAGATTAGTAGAATAACCGGGAGTTATTTCACAGTTGCTACCGGCGATGGGAGTCTGAAAGTTCTCGAACTTCAGCGTCAGGGTAAAAAAAGAATGGAGACGTCGGAATTTCTCAGGGGAGTAGATCTATCAACCGGGGACACTCTAACCTAAAATGATAACATGACGACTGAGATGTTAAGTCAGAAGAGAGTCAAACGACCTGATGACGGGAATGTTCGCAAATTAGCGCTCGATTTATTGCTGCAGTCAAAAAAAACCGGGAAGTATATCGATCGACTTCTGAGCGATGCTCTCGGCAGGTCGGATATTCCCTCTCGTGATAAAAAATTTCTTATGGAGTTGGTAAAAGGCGTGACTCGAATGCAGGGGTTATTGAATTACTATTTGGTGGAATTGTCTGACGGCAGGGTAACGAATCTTCCGCTCCCTATAAAGTATATCATATTTATCGGAATGTACCAGCTGATATACATGGATTCCGTTCCGCCGTATGCGGCGTTGAATGAATCGGTGGAGCTTTCCAAGCGGTTAAAAGATCGGAAAATGGCGGGACTTGTCAATGCGCTATTGAGAAATTTTCAAAGGAGGAAGGAAGAAATAGATGAGAAAATCGGCTCGCTTCCCACGCACGAACGCCTCTCTGTCGAATATTCACATCCTGCATGGGTGATTGGAAGGTGGTTGAGCAGGTTCGGATTGAGCGATACGGAAGAACTCTGTTCATTTAACAATTCCGTACCGGTGATAACTGTCAGGAAGAACATGTTGCGTAACAATCATCCTCGGCTCGACTCCGCTCTGCATGATGAGAATCAAAAGATAGCACTGTCAAACTACGCGAAAACATACTATACGCTCCCAAAAGGATTTGATATTTCGAGCTGGGATGCAATAAAAGAAGGAGAGGTTACCGTTCAGGATGTGAGCGCCGGACTCTCTGTGCTCCTGCTTGATCCTCAACCGGGAGAGACGGTGATCGACATGTGTGCGGCGCCGGGAGGGAAGACAGGAGCAATCGCCGAACAGATGAAGGATAAAGGGAGGATTGTTGCCGTCGATTCCGATAAGTACCGCCTTTCCTTAGTAGAAAAGCAGTCGGAAAGGCTTAAATTGAGGTCAGTCGAATTCATTGAGGGGGACGGGAAAAATATCAGCCTCCCTACGGCAGATAGAATTCTCGTGGATGCGCCATGTTCCGGCACCGGTGTATTTGCGAAACGGTCCGATATCCGCTGGCAAAAATCAGAAAAAGATATCGAGGAGTTATCGTCACTGCAAATTGACCTTTTGAGAAACGCGGCAAGATATTTGAAAAAAGACGGGGTCCTCGTTTACAGTACTTGCACGATGGAACCGGAGGAAAACCGCGACGTCATCCGGAAATTCCTGAAAGAGCACGAAAATTTTAAAGTAGATGATGCAGCTGGCTTTGTCGAAGAGAGTTTAACCGAAGCCGGCGCCGTTGCAACCTATCCTTTTAAACACTATATTGACGGTTCGTATAGCGTCCGATTATTAAAAAGCTGACTTGACGTCAGATAAAATCACGGCTTGAATTTGAAAAAATACTGGAATGTGCTTCAATACATCTTTTACACCGGGCTGATTTTAGGGGTTATCGGCATGATAATGGATTTTTTCGTCATGCCGGCGTATGTGAGACATGGTCAGGTGGTTATACTTCCTGATACGCAGGGAATGGTCATGGAGGATGCTGCTACATTATTGGAAAGCAGAGGGTTTATCCCGATAGAAAAGGAGCCGAAAATTACAACTGCATTTGAGCCGGGCCGTGTATACGAGCAAAACCCGCGTCCGTTTTCAAAAGTGAAGAGAGGGAGACGTGTGTACCTGACTCCGACGTTGGAAGAGCGGCTTTTGATTGTGCCTGATATAATAGGCTTGTCACAACGAAACGCGAAACTTAAAATCGATCGCTCCGGATTTAAAATAGATTCTGTCTTTTTTGATTATTCAGAGAAGATTTTGGAAGGAGCGGTTATAGCCCAATCTCTTCCCCCGAACATCGAAGCTAAAAGGGGGACTCCGATCTGGTTAACGGTGTCGCTCGGAGGTCAACCTGATCATTTTAGAGTTCCCGAACTCAGGGGAAAAAGTCTCAAGAGAGCTAAAGAAATGATAGCCAAAGCCGGGTTGATGGATGGTAAAATCAGCTACAAGTTGGGTGAAGATCTCATTCCCTATACCGTATTATGGCAGTCGGTAAAACCGGGAACCAGGCTCAACAAAAGGCTGCCTGTTGATCTGATCGTGAGTATTACAGATTTGGATCAGATTCCGGAGCCGGAGGAAGAAATATGACCGAAATAGTTCCGTCACTATTGTCTGCCGATTTTTCCATACTTGCCGAACAGGTAGCTCTCATGGAAGAGGCAGGAGCGAAAAGGTTGCATTTCGACGTTATGGACGGGCATTTCGTCCCTAATCTCACATTCGGCGCTCCCGTCGTAAAATCGTTGAGAGATAAGAGCAGCCTGCATTTTGAGGCTCATTTAATGGTGACCAATCCCGAAGAGCTTCTTGAGGACTTTTTGAATGCGGGCGCAGAAACCATTATCGTTCACGAAGAGGCAACGAACCACCTCCATGGTCTTCTGAATGAGATTAAATCCGGAGGGGCAATCGCCGGAGTATCCCTCAATCCCGCTACTCCGCTCTCTTCAGTGATGGAGATAGCAGATGAATTGGATTTTTTACTTGTCATGACCGTCAATCCCGGTTTTGGAGGTCAGAAGATGATCAAATCCGCTTTGCAGAAAGTTAAAAAAGCCAAAGAGCGCATAAAGAGGGATAATTTGTTAGTTGAGGTGGATGGTGGGATAAATTTAGATACGGTCCGGGATGCTTCAAACGTAGGTACAGACCTACTGGTGAGCGGTTCCGCGATATTCCATTCAGAGAACCCGGTACAGATGTTCAGAGACCTGACCGAAAAAGCAAATTCAAATATGGATTCATAACTATATGGCTCTTCAACTTGAAATAAGGAGAAAACTGATACATCTGATCTCTATTTCGATACCTGTCGGGTATTTATTTATCGAAAGAGATACGACTTTGGTGATATTGGCAGCGGTGTTCGTTCTGTCATTGAGCATTGAAATCGGGAGGCTGTTCATCCCCCGGATTCGCAGCCGGGTACACCCGATTTTTGCACCGATTATGCGGGTTGCCGAGGAAAGGAAGCTGTCCGGTGCCACCTATTTGCTTGCAGGCGCGTGGATTACCATATATTTTTTTGAGAAAGATATAGCTGTTATCGCACTGCTTCTCGTGTCTATCAGTGATGCCGCCGCAGCAATCGTGGGAACAGCGTATGGTAAAATTCATCTCTGGCAAAAAACATTGGAAGGCTCGACTGCGTTTTTCGCATCGACGGGACTGATCATGATTGCAATGAGGAATCTCAGCGTCGAGCAGATGCTCGTGGGGCTCTTCGTAGGCACTCTCGTTGAACTATTACCTATCCCGGTCAACGATAATCTCACGCTGCCGATTTTAACCGCTCTGGTAATGCAATCGGTTGGAAGTTAAATACATCTTGATTATTGCATCGTAAGGCAATAAATTTACTATCCTTAAAACGCTTAAAAACATAATATGGCATCCACATTTTCAAAAGAAAACATAGCAGAGATAGAAGAGGTTCTCGGTGTAAAAGCCAAGGAAGGACCGAATTATTACAGGTTTATTCTCGAAAACAAAGAGGAAAACCGAAAATTGTCGCTTGAGATTTATCCGGAAATTCCGATAGGGAAAAAAGAAGGCAACCTTATTTCCATTTACACTTTAAATGCTCATTTGCAGCTTCATTTCTGCGCCGGCTATGTCGTCAGCGAGATGCTCGACGAGGTGACTTTCATTACTGAGGATTCAGGCAAACTTTCGGGACTTATCGTTGAAAAAGGCGCCGGTTGTTCTCTCTATGCAAACGTGGACAGGGAGTTGCTTTCGGGCGATTTTACAGCCCTGGGTCCTGAAGTAATGCTTTCGGGAATCGCTCTTTCTCTGACAGAAGATGTAATAGACAGTAAGTAATCAGAACATAACCTTTCTAAGCCAGGTGATACTACCTCACTTAAATAATTTCTCATAGTTTGCTCGGATTCTTGAACATAGCTGCTTTGCTGGGTCTATCCGCCGCGCTGATTCCCCTGATACTTCATTTGCTGAACAGGAAAAGAAAGGACGTAATAGAATTCAGTAGTTTAATGTTTCTGCGGGAATTGGAAAAAAAAGAGATGAACCGTTTGAAAATAAGACGGCTGTTGCTGCTGCTGATAAGAACTCTCGCGGTAATTTCGATCGTACTCGCTTTCAGCAGACCGACGCTCCGCGGCTATCTACCGGGGTCTTCGGTATCAACTGCTGCTGTGATCGTTATCGATAATTCGCACAGCATGCGTCTTAAAGATAGAGATGATTCTCTGTTTGACAGGGCATTGACTGCGCTGTCGGAAATAATTTTAACTTTGAATGAGCAGGATAAGTTTGCGATAATTCCGACGGTTATTGATTTAGCTGATCGGGATGGTCGGTCCGTCTGGTTGAAAAAAGAAAATAACGCTGTCGACCGAATCACAATTACCAACGGATCTTCCTATCTTATGAATAGTGTTGAGGAAGGTCTGAAAATGTTGAGCACTGTTGAAGCCGCTAACAAGGAGATGTTCGTACTGAGTGATTACCAGCTAAGCTCCGGAGAAAACGGGGAATCTGCCTATGACTCCATGCCGCCGGACGTTCATTATTATCTTGTGGAGGTTAAAAGTGATGAAGTCAATTATTCTGTCAGGAAAATCGACGTAGTCACAAAAGTTTTAAGAAACGGGGGGAATGCGAGCATTGACGTAATTCTTCGCAGTAACTCGACTGAGCGGCAAGACGTTAGAGTAGACCTGTTCCTCCAAGGGAAAAGGGTCGGACAGTCTACATTGTCCCCCGTAATGGGAAGCGATGAAAAAGTCAGCTTCGTTGTTCCCGTCAGCGGTCAGGGTTTCTTAGAGGGATTCGCGGAAATAACAGAAGATGCGTTAGCTGCGGATAACAGAAGATATTTTTACCTCTATGTCCCTGAACGGGTAAACGTACTTGCAATCGGCTCACAAACCGATCTTCTTTTCACTCTGTTAGCTCTCAAATCTTATTCATCTGCAAATTGGAACACGAATGTTAAAGAGATTACTCCTTTTGAAACGGACAAGGTAGTGATGGAGGATTACGACGTGATCCTGCTGACGGCAACTTCACCCAACAGCGAGATGTTAGGAAAACGGTTGGAATCGTTCGTCCGTAACGGGGGAGGGCTGTTGATCTTCCCCGGAAAGGATTTCGATATAGAAACATACAACAGACTCTTTGCCGTAAGGTTAGGACTTCCGGGAATTAGAGGGATAATCGAGACGGGTGATGATATCGACAGTTATCTACCGTTTGATTTCATCGATTGGGGGCATCCTCTGTTTGCGGGAATTTTTTTGACAAACAACGACGCTGTCAGTTCTCCTAAAGTAAAAAAATATTATGCCTTAAACGATTTTAAGATCGGTAATGATCTAATAAGTTTGGAGGGTAATATCCCATTTTTAAAAGAATTCAGGTTGGGAGAAGGAAATATAATAATGATGCTGAGCGCTCCTCTGCTCGATTGGAACGATTTTCCATTAAAAGGCCTATGGGTACCCTTCGTTTCAAGAAGTGTCGAATATTCGATGACGGGACACTCAGCCTTTAGTGACACGGTTCAAGTGGGGAATAAGCTGTCATTTGATCTTTCACTGAACGAAGTTGAAAAGAATCTCGAACTGGTTACACCCGGCGGCATCAAATACAATCTGCTGCCCGCTGAGAGAGGAGGACGATTGGTCGCTGAATTTGAAGAGACCTATGCTCCGGGTTCATATTTTTTAAGGGCGGACGGAGAAAAGATTGCGCTTAAAACTGTAAACGTATCTGAAGAAGAGATTGCTCCGGAAAAAGATCTCGACTTTTATTATCGGAAGTTCGACGCCGCTAACGTCAGCAGGAGCTCTCCTTCCGAAATCAAATCAGATATCATCGAGTCCCGGTTGGGTGTTGAATTATGGCGTTATTTTGCGTTCCTTGCATTACTTTTATTGATAGCCGAAATGGCGCTGCAGGGTAAGAAGAGAAAGGTCGATAAAACTTCCGACGCACGATCGGCTTTAAGTGTGAAGCCTTGACCGTACTGGATTAGAGCTAAGAATTGACAAAGATCAGATCAAAGATAAAGAGCCGGCAAAAAGCAATCCTGATGGGTGTGGGAACCAGCGATATTGCTAAGGAGGAGCTCGAAGAGTCCTTGGAAGAGCTGCGGCAATTGGCGGTTACAGCCGGCGCTGAAGTTATAAATGTCATGCTTCAACGGATGACTTCAATCAACCCTGCTACGTATATCGGGAAAGGGAAAGCAAAAGAACTGTCGGATGAAGTCAAGAGCCGGGAATGCGATTTAGTGATCTTTGATGACGAGCTATCGCCGGCACAGGCGGGATCGCTTGAAAGAATATTAGAGTGCAGCGTAATAGATCGAACCGGCTTGATACTCGATATATTCGCGCTTCATGCGCGAACCAAGGAAGCAAAAATTCAAGTAGAGCTTGCTCAGAACAAATATCTGCTTCCCAGGCTGACCGGACAGTGGACGCATCTCGAAAGGCAGGAAGGCGCTATCGGTACAAGAGGACCCGGCGAAACGCAGCTCGAAACTGACCGGCGGGCGGTTAGAAGGAGGATTTCAAAACTCGAGAAAGAGCTCGATAAGATCGATTCTCAGAGGGCGGTGCGGAGGGCGAACAGGAGAGGATTCAAGCTTGCAGCTGCGATCGGTTATACGAACGCCGGGAAGACTACACTTTTAAACGCCCTCTCGGGCGCAAACGCTCTCGTTGAAGACAAACTTTTCGCAACTCTTGATACGATCGTACGCAAAGTGTCTCTCCGGAAGGGTGATGAACTTCTCTTGAGTGATACTGTCGGATTTATCAGGAAACTGCCTCATGATCTCGTAGCATCGTTTAAGAGTACTCTTTCGGAAACTATTGAGGCCGATCTACTTCTCCATGTGATCGATTCGAGTCAGCCTAATATAACGGCACGGATGGAAGCGGTGACGTCAGTGCTCCACGAAATAGGGATAGAGGATAAGCCGATGATTCACGTTTTTAACAAGTCTGATCTCGTAGAATCAAGCGGCAAGAAAAAGTCACTCATGAAGAGTTTCCCGGACGGGGTATTTATTTCAGCCGCAAGGGGAGAGGGGTTGGAAGAATTGAAGGATAAAATTTATGAAAAAATCTCCTTCGAAAACGTAACAAAAACAGTGTCGATCCCCGTCAGCGAAAGTCGTTTTTTATCAGAGATACATTCATCCGGCAGGGTTCTGAACGTCAGTCAAATGGATGGTCAAATTCTGATAGAATTCGAAGCTACCGTTGAAGCGGCATCGAAAATTCAAAATAAAGTAAACAAACTCGCAGAATAGATTCCCCAAAAAATCATAGACCCCGGCGGAGTGGTTACAAGGGAACCGTATCGTTCACGGTGGGCACCTCCAGGGCGCTTCACGCTTCCGCCTGTTTACGGCGGCATGCACTCCACGTCCTGAGTTGGGCTCCCTAACTAAGAGTGTTGGTTCCAAATGAAACACTCTTGATCGTCGGGGTCTAAATCAGAAAGACTATGTCAAAGATCAATGGCGCCTCCCATTTGGGTTACATACCTGACGTCCATTAATAAGATACCGATTCGAAATTAATAAATCAACTAAGAAGAGAAATATTTATTCCGACGAGGAAACCATGACTTTTTCGCCTTCAGACTTCGCGATTGTGATAGTGCCGACCGAATCGCTCCAGACGTTTACAGTAGTCCTCATCATATCGAGAACTCTGTCGACCGCTATTATCAATCCCACGCCTTCGAGAGGCAAACCTACCGCATTTAAAATGATGCTCATCATAACGAGACCCGCCATCGGAATTCCGGCGGCGCCGATAGAGGCGAGTAATGCGGTCATTACCACAATGAGCTGTTGGGTGAATGAAAGGTCGATGCCGTAAGCCTGTGCGATGAATATTGCAGCAACACACTCGTACAAAGCAGTTCCGTCCATGTTGATGGTTGAACCGAGAGGAAGGACGAAACTGGTTATCTTGTTTGATACGCCCGCCTTTTTTTGTACGCTGGTAATCGTCAGAGGGAGAGTGGCTGACGAAGAAGAGGTCGAAAACGCCGTGGTGAGGGCATCACTCATATTCCGAAAAAATTCTAACGGATTGACCTTTGCTACAAGTGCTAATACCAACGGAAGCGTGATGAGCGCATGAATCAACAGGCCGCCCGCTACTACCGACATGTAGCTCAACAACGGGACAAACGCTGAAAATCCCGTCTTGGCGACAATTTTGACCATAAGTCCGAAAACCCCAATCGGCGCAAGCCTGATGATCACTCCGGTCATTTTCATCATTATCTCAAAAAACGTTTCGAAAAGTTGTGTTACACGGATTCGAGAAGACTCCGGTAAGCGGGTGACGAAAAATCCGAAAAAGATACAGAAGAAAATTATCGGTAATATCTCTCCGTCAGCCATGGATGCAACAGGATTGACCGGGATCAATCTGTAAAGTATATCGACAGGGGAGTCAATCGTGGATAGTCCCGTCGGGGCTTCTTCGAGACCTAAGTCCGCACCTACTCCCGGTTGAACAATGTTGACGAGTATCAGTCCCGTGATAATAGCCAATAAACTCGTGCTAATGTAATAAATGAAGGTTTTAGCGCCGAGCTTACCGAGTTTCTTGGCTGAGCCGACGCTCGTCACACCTGAGATGATCGAAGCAATGATAAGCGGAATGATTATCATTTTCAGGAGTCGGAGAAAGATATCGCCCAAAAAAGATATCCAAATTATTCGTTCGCCGAAGAGAGCGCCGACAATAACCCCGAGAAAAAGGGCTATTAAAATTTGCCAGTGCAATTTCAATTTCACAATATCGTCTCCGCAGGTGACTGATTTAGAATATAGGTTATGCAGTATAGGACTCAGCAACCTTATCGGCAAGAGGAAATAATCTATGGTATAATGTTCGAATAATCGGAATAGAATTGCGGTATAAGTGAAATATATATTGAATGTTACGGGCTAATATCCGATAATAGGTCGATTGTAAGGAAGAAAAATAATCTTCAAATATAAAGGTGAATCGAATGCCGAAAAAAAGGACGGTTAAGGAAGACTTAAACCTCAATAATATCGTTGGGAAGCAATTTGATAAGGCAGCACGGACTTGTAATATTCCTCAAGGGCTGATAAGACAAATAAGGGAGTGTAATGCGGTTTATCAGATGCAGTTTCCTGTTAAGGTAGGGCGTCACTACGAACTATTTCTCGGATGGAGGGCGGAACACAGCCAGCATAAAAAACCGCTGAAGGGTGGTATCCGGTTCAGTCCCTCAGTATCACAGGACGAGATCATGGCGCTTGCGGCTCTTATGACCTATAAATGCGCTATCGTAAACGTCCCGTTCGGCGGTTCTAAGGGGGGAGTTCGAATTGCGCCCTGGAAGTACAATAGAAGTGTGATGGAAAAAGTCACCCGGAGATTCACGGCGGAGTTGATCAAAAAAAACTTCATCGGTCCGGGAGAGAACGTGCCGGCTCCGGACATGGGAACCGGTCCGCGTGAGATGGCCTGGATTGCGGATACTTACGACGTATTTCACCCGGGCGGTTTAGATAACATGGCATGCGTAACGGGTAAACCTGTGGAGCAGGGCGGAATTCAGGGTAGAAGAGAGGCGACCGGAAGAGGTATACAATATGGAATAAAGGAAGCCACTTCTGATAAAAAGGCGATGAAACGCATCGGACTATCTACCGGAATTGAAGGGAAAACCGTTGCTATACAGGGTTTTGGTAATGTCGGATGGAACGCCGCCAGGTTTATGCACGAAGAAGGATGCATAATTGTCGGTATAGGCGAATGGGACGGCTGCATAATAAACCCGAAGGGGATCGATCCGGTTAAGGTTATCAAACATAGACAAAAAACGGGTTCGATAAGAAACTTTCCCGGCGCTAAAACATTAAAAAATCCAAAAGCCGTGTTGGAGTTGGAATGCGACATTCTGATTCCGGCAGCTTTAGAAAATCAGATCACGCTTGAAAACGCCGGACGAATCAAATGTAAAATATTAGCCGAAGGCGCCAACGGACCCACAACGAACGGCGCGGAAGATATACTTCTGAAAAAAGGCATATTGGTAATCCCTGATATATACCTGAACGCAGGAGGTGTTACGGTTTCTTACTTTGAGTGGGGTAAAAACCTGACTCATATGAGATACGGCAGGATGGAAAAAAGGTTCGATGAAATAAAAACAGAGCGATTACTGAACATAAGCGATCGATTTCTTGAAAAGAGGCTTGATAAAAAAGTCAGACAGTCCATTATCAAAGGACCTGACGAGATAGACCTCGTCAATTCGGGATTAGAGGAAACTATGCGCGATGCTTACAGGGAGATCATGGAATTACATAACCGCAGAAAAAAGGTTACTGACCTGCGAACAGCCGCGTTTGCGCTCGCAATAGAAAAGGTAGCCAAGACCTATCTTCAGCTGGGCATATTCCCTTAGAGCGTCCGCCGGTAATATTCGAACTTTATTCCGGTTCCGTTCCAGTCATCGAAATACGAAATGATCCTCGTATCTCCACCCATCTGAGTTGATATTCCCTCCCTGACGCATCCTGTAACGTAATTATAACCGCGGTCTTTACACCACCAGAGATAAGTCTTCTTCAGTTCGGAAGCAACGCCCTTCCCCCGATGTGAGGGGATGATGCCGAAGGCGTAAGTATAAAGAGTGTTCTCAGCGCCGAGGTTTTCATCTACGGCAGCCCACTCCATGTCGCTAAAATGTTCAAGCGGGACTCCTATGATGAAACCGACAGGATCTCCGTGATGACGTGCGATAAAAGGAAGCGTTGAAGGTGGATTAAAATACCTGAGAATATCCTTTTTGGTTGCGAGCAGCTTCAGTTCAAAGCTATCCACGAGCGATTGAGAAATCTTTATCAAAGGTTTTATATCTTCTTTACCGAGCGACCGAAGAAGTTCAATCGTGAATCCACCGTCAATATTTCTGATGACCTTTGAAGCCGAATGAGCGGAAGCCGGATCTATTCCCTCCGGTAGAGCAGTGTCACTCATCTGTGAAAATATAGTTTCATAACACAATATCCTTTTTCATGTCAGGTCGTACATATATTTAAAAATAACCTCAAACTGAGACTGACCGCTTCAAAAAAGCCGTCAGAGAATAAAAAGGCAAGGGAATTACGCTGATAAAGGTTGAAACATATATCAAGGCATGATAGATTTAATCCTTTAAAACATGGGAATAAATGAGTTTTACAGACCGCTTAAGCTCTCTTATAGATAGCAAAAAGAGCCACCTGTGCATCGGATTGGACGTTCAGCCGGAAAAGTTTCCGAAGTCTGTTATCTCGTCTGCCGATCCGGTGATCGAATTCAATACTCAAATAATAAAATATACCGAAGACATAGCAGCTGCATATAAAATTAATCTTGCGTTTTATGAAGCTCTGGGAAATGAAGGATACCGGCTGCTTGAAAAGACGCTTTCGATGATCCCCGATGAGGTTCTTTCCATAGCTGACGGTAAAAGGGGAGACATCGGTACGAGTTCGGAAATGTACGCAAAGGCACTTTTCACGGAACTTGAATTTGATGCCGTCACGGTGAACCCTTATATGGGTCATGATTCCATTGAACCGTTCACACGGTATCCTGAAAAGGGCGTATTCGTCCTTGTTCTGACGTCGAATCCGGGTGCGATGGATTTCCAGAAATTCAACGGGGGGAATGGCAATCCGTTATATATCGAAGTGGCAACAAAGCTTTCCGGGTGGAATAAAAACGATAATATCGGTATGGTGCTTGGAGCGACTCATCCGGAGGAGTTAAAACGGGCAGTGGAATCAGCTCCCGGATTGCCCTGTCTGATCCCGGGGGTCGGGAAGCAGGGCGGAGATCCGGAAGAGTTGAAAAAAATATTCAGTAATAACAGAAGCAACTCTTTTCTCGTAAATTCTTCAAGGGCAATTATTTATGCTTCGGATCAAGAAGACTTTGCTTCAAGGGCAAGAGAAGAAGCGAAATCACTGCGGGAGGTTCTTAATTAACCGGTGTTGACAAACAGAGAAATAGAAGATTTATTCGTCGAGTCCGGTGCATTAAAAGAGGGACATTTTAAATTGACTTCGGGACTGCACAGCTCCCGGTATGTGGATAAATTTAAGATATTGAGCAAGCCGCGGCTCGCCTCACCGCTTCTGACAGAGATGGCTGAAAGATGGAAAAGCAACGACATCGAGTTGGTTGTCGGACCTGCGGTTGGTGGGATAATATTGTCATATGAGATTGCCCGCCAGCTCGGCTGCGACGGAATATTCCTCGAAAGAAAGAACGGGAAAATGGCTTTATCGAGAGGATTTTCTATAGAGAAGTCTCAAAGAATTCTTATAGTGGAAGACGTCGTAACCACGGGCGGCTCCGTAAACGAAGTTTGTGAAGTGCTGAAACAATTAGGCGGAGAGATTGCGGGGATCTCACTAATGGTTGACCGGAGCGGCGGGAAAGTAGATTTTGGCATTAAAACCGATTCGTTGATACAGCTGGATCTGGAACTCTTTGAGCCCGAGAGCTGTCCCATGTGCAGCGATGAGATCGAGCTCGAAATACCCGGCGGCAGCGGGAAGGATGCCGATTGAAAATTATCACTCTTGCCTCCGGCAGTAACGCCAATTCCACGTTTATCGAATCGGGAGAGACAAGGCTTTTAATCGATATCGGGCTTTCAGGGAAGGCTACCATGGCGATGCTCAAGGAGATAGGTGTTCTGCCGATGAGTATTTCGGGGATATTCATTACTCATGAACACAAAGATCACTGCCGCGGTCTGAACCTGTTTACAAAGAAATATAACGTCCCCGTCTATGCCAATGAAAAAACTGCAAGCGCCATCGCGGAGGAGCTGTCACACGCGCTGAATTTACGCACGATTTCGGAGACGGAAGAGGTGCAGATCAACGGCGTGAAGATCATACCTTTTAGTGTACCTCATAACAGCGTTGAACCGGTCGGGTATAAAATTATAGCAGGGAGGAAAAAGACAGGTATTCTCACTGATTGCGGGTTTGCGACCAATCTGATCAAGGAGAGATTAAAAGATGTTGACTTACTGATCATCGAGTCGAACTATGACGAAGAGCTGCTTAAAAACTCGGCGTATCCATGGTCTATCAAGCAGAGAATAAGCGGAAGGTTAGGGCATCTGTCGAACAGTGAATCGGCATCGCTGATCGCCAAAATATTCAAAGGTCGACAGGCGAAGGTGATACTCGGACATATATCTGAAAATACGAATACACCGGAGCTGGCGCTTAAAGCGGTAAATTCAGCGCTGAACGGAGACGAAAAATTCGATCACGTGATATATCAGGCACCGCGAAAAGGATTAGGAACGGTGTTCGAGCTATGAGCCTGTCAAAAACGTTCGATTTATTTAAGTAAATATGCAATTATCCTTTGATATAGTTATATTTCCGTGAACAGTGATATTAAGCGATTTAAAACAGGCAAGAAATTAGGATAGGTTAAGATTAAATCAGGAGAAATTTAAAATGAGGATAACCGGAATCTTATTGCTAACGGCAGGAATACTCTTTAGCTGCGCGAAGAAATCAGAAAGCGACACATCGATGGGAAAAAATATGACGTATGAAATATTAAGCGCAGAACAGATAGAGGCAGTGATGCAGGCAGTAACGGATATTGAAATACCGACGATAGATTCAAACGAAGTCGCTGTTATCGAGACCAAATTCGGCAGGATGGTTATAGAGTTCGACGTAGAAAACGCTCCGGTTCATTCTGCGAACTTCAAAAAACTTGCAAATGCGGGTTATTATGACGGCATAACGTTCCACCGGATCATTTCCGGCTTTATGATACAGGGTGGAGATATTAACTCTCGCGATGATGATCCCACGAACGACGGTTCGGGCGGTCCGGGATATACTTTAGGCGCGGAAATCCACAATGTTCACAAAAGGGGTACAGTGGCGGCGGCAAGGACCGGGAATGACGTAAATCCGGAGCGGAGATCGAGCGGGAGTCAGTTTTACATTTGTCACGTTGACATACCGCATCTTGACGGTGAATACAGCGCATACGGTCAAGTGATAGAAGGTCTTGATGTAGTTGACAAGATCGCCGCGGTAAGGACAGGTCCCGGCAACAAACCGCTTGAAGTCGTGGTGATGCAGAGAGTTTATATGACCACGAAATCCGAGTTGAATAACTGAAAAACTCACAGGATACTTTTTGACGCTATCACACATTAATGACGACGGCAGCGCCTCGATGGTGGACATTTCAGATAAAGATCTGACCTCGCGAAAAGCTATAGCGTCGGGACGAGTGAAATTGAACAAAGAGGCATTTGACGCCCTGGTTCAAAACAAAATAAAAAAAGGTGACGTACTTACCGTTGCAAACATAGCGGGAATAAACGCGGCGAAGAAGACCTGGGAATTGATTCCGCTCAGTCATCAAATAAACCTGCGGCACATAAAGATCGACTTCGAGCCTAACGAAGAAAAGTTGGAAATAGATATAATATCGGAGGTGAGGAGTGAGGACAAAACAGGCGTGGAGATGGAAGCTCTGACCGCTGTGTCGGTTGCCGCATTGACTATTTACGACATGTGCAAATCACTCGACAGAGCCATAGAAATCAGCATGGTGAAGCTGAATTTTAAGTCCGGCGGTAAAAGCGGAATATTTGAAAATGAGTAATCTAAATGACATTTTGACTCCTTTTTTTTCGTTAATATAAGCGGTTGAACAGAGGAAAGACCGCGAATAAAGGAGAAAAAAATGGTCAAAGCGATATGGAATGGAAAAGAGATTGCTGCAAGCGAAGAATGTATTGTAGTAGAAGGAAATCAGTATTTTCCTCCCGAAAGCGTCAAAAAGGAATATTTTAAGGATAGCAGCAACAGCTCAATTTGCCCCTGGAAGGGCACAGCGAGCTATTACAATTTAGAAGTTGATGGTGAGAGTAATCCGGATGCCGCCTGGTACTACCCGGACCCTTCAAAAGCCGCAATGGAAATAAAAGATTACGTGGCGTTCTGGAAGGGAGTGGAGATACAAAAATCTTAAACGATGAGAAAAATTAAGAATGTCTAACGTTAGTATAATAGCGGCGTTTTTCGGGGGATTTATATCCTTTATTTCTCCGTGCGTACTCCCGCTTGTGCCTGCCTACATCTCGTTCGTTTCCGGTTTGTCTATGGAAGAACTCAAGGATGACGCGAGTAAGAGGAATAATAAAAGAGTTTTACTATTCAGCCTCTCGTTCGTACTCGGGTTTTCTGTTGTGTTTATAGCGCTCGGCGCTGCCTTAGCGGGCCTGTTTGCCGCGTTTTTCAAACAGCCGTTGTTTTATAGAACGGCGGGACTG
>JADFGO010000040.1 GCA_022567655.1 Candidatus Neomarinimicrobiota bacterium | reverse complement strand
CTTTAGCGATGGGTAACACGGTAGTCCTAAAGCCGGCTGAGATAACTCCGCTGAGCGCACTCAAACTCGCGGCGATCTGCAAAGAGGCCGGTCTGCCGGACGGAGTTCTGAACGTTCTTCCGGGCAAAGGTTCTGTCGTGGGGCAGCGGCTTGTAGAACATCCGGACGTGGATAAGATAGCGTTCACGGGCTCGACATCCGTTGGAAAAGGGATAATGAAAACCGCGGCGGACACGCTTAAAAAGATTACGCTTGAATTGGGCGGAAAGTCACCGAACATAATATTTGAAGACGCCGACTTTGACGCCGCCGTCAAAGGAGCTATGAACGGAATTTTCTATAATAAGGGCGAGGTCTGCGCTGCAGGTTCAAGAGTCCTGGTTCAGGAGTCGATACACAAGGAATTTGTAAAAGCGCTTGGAGAGCGGACAGAAGCGATGACGCTCGGTGATCCGTTCGACAAGAACACACGAATGGGACCCGTTGTATCGGAAGATCAGATGAACAGCGTATTAGAATATATAGAATCCGGAAAGTCAGACGGCGCCGATCTTGTCGCAGGCGGTTCGAAGGCTGATATGGACAAGGGATATTTTGTGAGACCGACAGTTTTCGATAATGTAAAGCCGGAAATGAAGATAGCCCGGGAGGAAATCTTCGGTCCGGTCGTTGCGGTCATTCCTTTCAAGGACGAGGAAGAGGCTCTCAAGATCGCGAATGATTCCCCTTATGGTCTGGCGTCAGGAGTATGGACGGGAAATGTCGGAAGAGCCCACCGCGTGGCTGCCGGACTGAAAGCAGGTACTGTCTGGATAAATACGTACAACATCTATGATCCTGCTTCGCCGTTCGGGGGATATAAAGAGAGCGGATTCGGCAGGGAGCTCGGCGTCAGCGCCCTTGAGCATTACACGCAGGTTAAAAGCGTCTGGGTAAATCTCGGATTATGAGGATCGTTGATAACCTCGGATGGAAAAACCGTTAAGACGGTTTCTTAATGATTTTGTGTTACTTTTAGCCCCCGGCTTGCCGGGGGTTAATGATAAGTTATGAAGAGCGTAACCGTTTCAACGGTTTATAATTGAATGAATGAAGGTACCGGATATACTCTCAGGGAGTTGATGATCTGCGCAGCCGCACGCGAAATCGCAGACGGCGATGTGGTATTCGTCGGCATGCGACTCCCCTTGATCGCATTTGTTCTCGCAAAGAGCATCTATGCTCCGAACTCCGTAGGTCTATTTGAAAACGGGATTATCCGCTCGACTCCGAGTCCTTCTTTGATTTACACGATGGGAGATTCCCCGAACATCACAGGCGCTGCGTTTACGGGTGAGATGCTCCCGGTGATGGCTTATCTCCAGCAGGGAAAAGTAGATGTGGGATTCCTCGGCGGCGCGGAAGTGGATAAGCAGGGCAACTTGAATTCTACGGTTGTCAAAAGCGGAAACGGTGAGACCCGTCTTCCGGGCAGCGGCGGCGCTTGCGATATTGCCTCCCTTGCTAAAAAGGTATTGATAATCATGAAGCACGAGAAGCACAGATTTGTGGAAAAAGTAAACTACATGACCTCACCCGGACACGGAGATGGAAAAAACTGGCGGAAAAAGGCTGGACTGACAGGAGGCGGTCCGGCAGCGGTTATTTCAACTATGGGGATATTCGATTTTTCGGATGAAGGACGAATGAAACCGAGAAGCTTACATCCCGGCTTCACGGCGAGCGAGGTTCGGGATGCAACCGGATTCGAACTTGATATACCTGAAGCTGTCGGCGAAACGGAGCCGCCACGGTCTGATGAGCTGAAGGTTATAAGGGAATACGACCCGCTCGGCTTTTGGACGGGCTGGAACTCCCGGAAAGCAAACGGTTGAAAATGGAGAGTAAGCTGCTGTCAATGAAAGAAGCTGTTGAACGATACGTTCTAAACAGCTCCTCGGTTGCCATGAGTACATTCATGGAGCAGATGATCGTTTACGCAGCGGCGCATGAGATCATACGACAGCGCAGAAAAAATCTGACTCTGATAGGTCCCATTTCAGACCTGCTCTTCGATCAACTCATCGGCGCGGGATGCGTGTCGGAAGTGAAGGCGGCGTGGGTCGGGAACGTGATGATGGGTTCGGCATACCAGTTCAGGCGGGCTGTTGAAGAGGGAGTGCCGAACAGAATCAAAATGACCGATTATTCCAATCTGACGATGGCTCTCGCGCTTCACGCAGCGGCATTGGGGGTGCCGTTCCTGCCTACCCGGTCAACGCTCGGAAGCGATATATTAGACGGCAACCCGCACCTGAAGGAGTTTGAATCTCCGGTTTCCGATGATAAGCTTGTCGCCGTCGAAGCGCTGGTTCCGGACGTTGCTATCCTACCTGTTCAGAGATGCGATGAAATGGGCAACGCTCACGTGTGGGGCAGCCTCGGGATTTCCATTGACGCGGCAAAAGCGTCAAAAATCGTGATATTGATAGCCGAAGAAATAGTATCGGCTGAGATCATCAACAGCGATCCGGGAAGGACGCTGATCCAGGGATTTCAGGTAAACGCCGTAGTTCATGAACCCTGGGCGTGTCATCCGTCGCCTGTTCAGGGTTATTACAACAGGGACGATGATTATTTCGCGGAATATCATTCCGAGACGAAATCACGTGACGGTTACGAAAAATGGCTCGACAAATGGGTCTATGGAGTTGATGACAGGGAGCATTATATGAGTCTCCTCGGAGATGAAAGAGTCGACAACCTCAAAATAAAAACACCGGCACCGTCCATACCAGTGGATTATGGGATATAAATTTATTATTTTAGAGATAGAAAGGCCTTCAAAATGGCGATAGCGGATAAGAAGAGCGCAACAGCACAAACAAACGCAATAGAATTTCATGCCACTGTCAACGGCGAATCTGTTTTTTTAAACACAACGGAAGATAAATCGTTACTCGACATTCTCCGGGACGACCTCGATCTGACAGGCGCCAAACGCGGCTGCGATATCGGAGCTTGCGGCTCCTGTGCTGTCATTGTGGACGGAAGAGCTCTTGACTCATGCATCATAGCGGCGAAAGACGCTGTCGGAACGACAATAGAAACTGTAGAGGGGGTGGCAAAAAACGGCGAGCTACACCCGATTCAAGATGCTTTCATCAAAACTCATGGATTCCAATGCGGTATTTGCACATCAGGATTTATCATGTCGGCGAAAGCTCTTCTGGACAAAGAGCCGAAACCGACACTGCCCCAAATAAAAAAGGCTATCCACAAGAACATATGCCGCTGTACCGGCTATGAACAGCTCATAGAGTCCGTGCAGCTCGCTTCAGGGCAGCTTATCGAGGCGGACCTCGAAAAGGGCAACCTCAAGATCGTTCGTTCGATAGATGATGAGTATCCCGATGGAAAATGGCAGGGGAAAGAGCTTCATGTCGTTGGTCATTCAAAATCGAGGATTGAGTCAAGGAGCCGGGTAACGGGCGAGGCGTTGTACACGGCTGACATTGTAAGAGAAGGAATGGCGCACGGGGCGACCGTCTGGAGCGAGAGAATCCACGCAAAAATACTTTCAATCGATACGAGTAAGGCGGAAGAAGTGCCGGGTGTACTCAAGGTATTTACTCATAAGGACATAACGGGAGAAAACGCTTACGGTAAGCGGCTGAGGGATCAACAGGTGTTTTGCGACCGGAAGGTCAGGTACATAGGAGACCCGATCGCGCTTGTGGTGGCGGAAGAAAGAGATACAGCTTACAAGGCTGCGAAATTGGTGAAAGTGGAGTACGAAGACCTTCCTCCGGTTTTAGACCTCGAGGAGGCGATAAAGAGCGACGCGCCGAAAGTGCACGAAGAGAACGAGAACGGCAACATACTGAGCCATTACCATCTTGAAAAGGGCGACAGTGAAAAAGGTTTTGAAGAGGCTGACGTCATAATAGAAAAGCGATACACGACTCAACCACAGGACCATTCGCCGATAGAGCCGGAAGCGGCGATAGCCTATCATGATGATGAAACCGGTAAACTCACGGTTTACTCTCCCGGGCAGTCGGTATTCTATGACAGGTTGAACATCATCCGCGCGCTCGGCGTTCCCAAAGAAGACGTACGATGTATTCAACCTGCTATCGGGGCGGCTTACGGTAAACGGGAAGACATTTACGCACAAATCCACGTTGCGCTCGCATCGATGGCGCTTCAGCGTCCGGTGCGAATCGAGTGGACGCGCGAGGAGACGTTCCTCGCCACAGCCAAGCGGACAAGGCAGATAACCGATATCAAGATAGGCGTCAAAAAGAACGGTAAAATAGTCGCCTATGAGGGAAGAGTTCTCGGAGATTCGGGCGCATATGCCTCATGGTCGGTCAACATCATGAGAAAGGCGGGCGTCCTGCTTACAGGACCGTATGAGATAGAGAATATAAAGGTCGATTCCTATGCCATTTACACCAACACGCCCTTTACAGGCGCAACGCGCGGGTTCGGCGCAGCGGAAACGAATTTCTGCGGCGAGTCGATATTGGATGAGGCGGCGGAAGCGATAGGAATGGATCCGTTAGAGTTCAGGAAATTGAACGCACTCAAAAAAGACGGGAAGACCTCGACAAACTACATATGGGACAGGTACGCGCCGTTAGAAGCGACCCTTGATGAGGCGGCGAAAGATTTCAATTGGACAAAGCGAAAGAGTGAATCGAACAATTCCGACTCGCCGGTCAAAAAAGGTGTCGGCGTCGCAGCGATGTGGTACGGAATAGGTTTCGGTTCCGGGATACCGGATACGACGGACGTTATCGCCGAACTGAATAAAGACGGAACCGTAACGATTTTCGTCGGCACCGTGGATTACGGCAACGGATCGAACACAACATTCGCGATGATGGCGGCGGAAACGCTCGGTTTGAATATGGAAGATATAAACGTTGTGAACGCCGATACCGACAGAACGAAAAACTGCGGCTCTACCGTCGCGACAAAGCAGACGTATACTACAGGTAACGCTGTCATGCGCGCCTGTTATCCGATCAGGAAAGATATACTCTCTGTTGCGGCGAGAATCAGCGGCAAGAGC
The DNA here is from genome assembly GCA_022567655.1 of Candidatus Neomarinimicrobiota bacterium. NCBI lineage: Bacteria > Pseudomonadati > Fidelibacterota > Fidelibacterota bacterium. The sequence goes on along the minus strand of JADFGO010000040.1, from coordinate 13,126 downwards.
GAAGACGACCTTGACGTTTCCAACGGAGTCATAACAGACTCTGCCGACGAGTCGTTCAAGATGCAGTTCAAGGAAGCGGCTGACAGGTTCGATGAATTCGGAAAACCGAGACGGAGAGAAGGGATATTCAAAGCGGGAGAACTCACGGCTCCGTTAGACCCGAAAACCGGACAGGGAAATGCCTGGTACCCGATGGCGTTTGGAGCGCAGATGGCCGAGGTGGAGGTAAATACCAAAACAGGGAAAGTCGCCGTCATAGACATCACAGCTTCTCATTATATCGGGAGAGCTATCAACCCGCGAGCGGTCAGGGGACAGATAGTCGGCGGGATTTCGATGGGAGTAGGATTTGCGTTATATGAGGATACGGATTATCAGGACGGAATACCGCAAGCGTTGAATTACGACAAATACAAACTGATGCGTTCGAAGAACTATCCGAACGTCAGCTGCGTAGTTCTCGAACATGACGAATCGACAGCGCCGTTCGGAGCGATAGGCATCGGCGAACCGCCTACGATCCCGACAGCCGCGGCGATCGCCAATGCAGTATATGATGCTGTGGGAGTTCGGATAAGGGACTTGCCTATTACTCCTGATAAGGTGTTGAGGGCGTTAGAGAAAAATGATGCAGAATCCGGTTAAAAACTCAGAATGCGAATCGTGCTTACGAAAGTTACTGATAAATGAAGGTTTTAAACTCAGTCTTCAACGTGCAAGCGGCGAAACTGGAGTCGACATACTGGCATCAAAAAATAATGAGGATTTGCATATCGAGGTAATCGGGTATAAGAAAACTGGTCCAGCACGAGCAAAAGATTTTTATGAAATATTTTTCCGAGCTGTATCCAGACTTAACAATGGTGCTCAGAATTGCGTAATAGCGTTGCCAAAACAGTTCGAAGTTGGCCTTCCAGCACGAGCCGGTCATCACAGAGTTGCATGGGAACGAATAGGCGAAGCATTTCCTGAACTTGAAATCTGGCTTGTGGATGTTGACGAAGCGTCTTACAAGAAAACTTCTTGGGTGTACTGGTTAGGGAAATTCCGTGGCAGTCAGGACTTGTCCTGACTCGCACTAAACCTCTCCCCTTGAGGGAGGAGTTTATACACACCCCGCCCCGCCAGAGGCGGGGCACCCCTCTTATTAGAGGGGAATAAAAGGAATTGCCTATTAGAGAACTCCCGCCGATGGCGGGACTAATCCCGCTGAAAGCGGGGTACCCCTTGTGTTCCCCTCCTTGGTAAGGAGGGGATATTATAACTCTCCCCTTGAGGGGAGTACTCCGTAGGAGGGAGGGGTGTTATCATTCGATCTTCGTTAAATCACACCCACTGTCCCGGCTCAGCCGGGACAACTCATGAGTTGTCCTTGCGCGATTCCTCGTTATTCGGGCAATTCCCCGCTTTCTTCGGGGTAAACGTGAATTGCCCCTACACTTAATCTTCCTAATCCCGTCATTTGCATTGACAACAATATTCTTCGACAGAAACCAAAAGACAATCAGCCTTGCAATTACGAAGGCAATAAAGTACATTTTTAGTGCGGGTTGGGGCTTGCCCCGACCGCTAATAAAATAATAATATGTGATGTCAGGGCAAGCCCTAACCACCACATATTAGAAACTTTGAAGCATAAAGCAGAGAATAAAGTAACTCAATGACAGAAAAAAGCAGTGAAGATTTAGCGCTGATCGAAAAGATCAATAGGGGTCATATGGTTGAATCCGAGGAGGAGATGACTCCCGGCTACAAGAAGGCTCTGACGGTTATCCTGACGGTGCAGGGCGACACGGAACTGATGAGCGCGCCGGCTTATTATCTTGCCGCTAAGGACGCTCCGAATATCAATTCGAGGATAGCGGTTTCCGCTATCATTCAGGACGAACTCGGTCATGCGAATATCGCCTACAGGCTGCTTGAGGATATCGGCGTTGACAAGCGTCAATTGGTTTACGGGAGAGAACCGAACCAATTCAAAAATCCGTACGGATTCGATCAGCCGTTGGAAAACTGGGCTGAGATGGTGGTGGCGAACGGATTCTTCGATAGAGCGGGAATTACACTGCTTGCTGACATACACGACCATACGAGTTACGGTCCGTGGAAGCGGGCGCTCGTGAAAGTAGGGAAAGAGGAGCTGCTGCATCTAAGGCACGGCGAGACGTGGATGAAGAGGCTCTCCAGGGCGGGGGGTGAGCCAAAAAATGGGTTACAACGCGCGGTCGACTGGATGTTCCCGATGACGCTCGAATGGTTCGGGTTACCGGACGACCTTAAGAGACATAACGACCAGCTTGAGTTTAAGCTGAAGGGCTACACGAACGACGAACTCCGTCAGATCTGGATGCGCAAAACCGTCCCCCTTTGCGAAGGGATAGGTATAGATGTCCCGGCTCATTATAATAAAAAGAGCGACAGTTATGACATCGAATACGAATTTCCTATCGAGTTCGATCCGGATGATAAAAAATGGCTTTTCGACGAGCATATCACCTGGGAGAAAGTCTTCGAAAGATGGAGGGGCAGAGGACCGTATAACGAAAGGTTTGTGGAGATGATACAGGGCGATAAGAACAGCCCGTTCTCAGGATTGAATTGGCTGGCGTAACTAAAGAACAGGTCTATGCTGCGCTAAAAGAGGTCAATGATCCGGAGCTTCCCATAAGCCTTGTGGATTTGGGGTTGATCTACGGAGTGGAAGTTGATAACGGGAATGTGGATATCACAATGACGCTTACCGCAAGCGGATGCCCGGCGATAGATATGATAAAAGAAGATATTTTAGAGAAGCTGGCAGGAACGAAAGGGGTTGATTCTGTCAACATAGAAGTAGTCTGGTCGCCGGCGTGGACAAAGGAGATGCTGACCGACGACGGTGTTTACGCCCTAAAAGCGTTAGGGATAGCAGTCTAAACAGGAACATTCAGCGGGGAAATATCATGTCGGAAGACGTATTTGAAGTTTTTGGCAGAAAGTCAAGCGAAGAGGAGTTGAAGCATATCGGATATGTGAACGCTCCCGGAGTCGATCTCGCAAAAGTATATGCCCACACTGTCTATAACGAGGAGAACTGGATTGAACTCTGCGTGGTAGAAAGGGGTGATATTATTCCCGTTTATAACGAAGAAGATAAACTGAACGTGAAGGGTAATTGAGCTTGGTTGATAAAAGAAAAGATTCTCTTCCGGCCGCTGTCAAAGATGAATTCAAAGCGCTGCTACTGGGGATATCCGATACAAAGCTGCTGTTAGGTTATCATTTCGGGGAATGGACTTTCCGTACCCCGACACTTGAGGCGGGTATTGCTACGTGTAATTTTGCGCAGGACGAGCTCGGTCATGTCCGGCTACTTCACGGACTGTTAAAAAACTATTCAGGCGAAAACGACGCGACGCTTATCCATGATCGTCCGCCGGAAAAATACAACGCAGTGGTCAGCTTGAATATTGATATATCAAGCTGGATCGAGCTGATTTCGCTCTCTGCCGTAATCGATTCGGGGCTGACTCTGTTATTGGAATCGATGAGCGATTCGAGTTTTCGCCCCTTGAGAGAAAGAGTCGAGAAAATCCTTCAGGAAGAAAAGTTTCATTCCGACTATACACACGCATGGGTCGTTTCTCTTGCAGCCGATGGCAATGGCAGCGCTGATATGGTTGGTGAGGTCTTCCGAAAAGCTGTTCCCGCTTATACCTCCTGGCTTAGTGATCTGACCGATTCGGCGCTCGTTGAAGAGGGTATTTTGAATATGCCGATCAAAGAGACCCTTGCAAAAACATTCGAAAACGTAAATTCCCTTGCTCAACATTCCGGATTGAACCTTCCAAATTCCAAAGAGATGGAGCTTGAGGAATCTAAGGAGTATCCCCGTTATCCGGATGAGGCAATCATTTATTCGCTCCGCGGAGAAAAGAATGAGGTGTTCAGAGTTTGAATAATACCAAAATTATTCCGGAATCAGTCCGATGTCCATTCTGTGAATCTGAAAACACCGAACTTCATTCACCCTTCGGAACCACGCTGGCGCTGGTTCAATATGTCTGCAACGACTGCCGTTCGCCGTTTGAATGGATCAAGTGGGAGAAGGAAGAAAAGAACGACTGACCCCGCTGTTATTTTTTAAAAGAAACCCTTATAAATCAAATATGGCATGAGGATATAAAGTATCCCGTCGCGGATAGTGTAAAAAATCACAATAATTAGGAGCACTGTCCAACCTTTTTTCTTCATGAAGGACTTCAAGCCTTCCTCCTTGATAAGGGTCATCCACTCGACGATAAAATCAGGTTTAAGAAATTTCATATGAACAGGTCGAATTCGTAAAAACGTTCAGAGCTGATAAAGCATGAGATAAACGATGACGCCCGTGGCGGATACGTACACCCAAATCGGAAAGGTTAGTTTCGCTATTTTCCGGTGTTTTGAAAACTGACCTTTAAGCGCTAAATATACAGTGCGGAGCACCATAGGCACGATAACCACAGCCAAAATCGTGTGAGAGATCAGTATGCTGAAATATATGATTCTGATGATCCCCTCTCCCTGAAACTTTATGGAGCCGACTTCCCAGTGATAAATTAGGTAAGAGGCAAGAAATAAAGCGGAGACCCCGATAGCGGTGAGCATGAATTTTTTGTGTATAGCGTCCTTACCGCGTCTGATATTTCGGTAACCGAGAAGAACCAGAGCGCCGCTGGTGGCGTTCAAGATCGCATTAATGGTCGGAAGTAGAGAGTAGTCCATAAGAGCAGGAGATGAAAGGTCAGTCTGATTCTAACTTCTCAGTTTATTCCTCCATCATACTTTCGATGTTGGAACGCGACATCTCTCCCGCTTTCGGTTCCGGAACCCTGATATCGTTAAGCAGCAGCGTCAATGCGATAGCCATCAATATAAGAGGTGAAAATGCAATCGCGCCGAGTATGCGTTTCTCAAATTTCAAATGCATGAAATAGAGCGCCACCAAAGAGGCTTTTGCAACGGCAGTGGTTATCAGTAAAAATCCCTGGAACAGATTTGAATAAAGGGGACCGTTCGGGATCACGGCGATAATAATCTCGAGTATAGTAAGGAAGAGAAGCCACCAGAATACCTTCATATAATTAGGTTCTGAATGTGAATCCGAAGTCATTTTATCGATCTCCTATAAGATTTTATATTAGGTATATGAACGTGAATACGAGTATCCAGACGAGGTCGACGAAGTGCCAATAAAGCCCCACCAATTCTACGCCGTTGAAGTTCTCCGCTGAAAACTTTCCCTTACGAGCGTTGATCAGAACAACAGACAGATAAGTTACACCGCCTGTAACGTGCATGCCGTGGAAACCGGTAATCGAAAAGAAAGTGGTACCAAAGAGTCCGCTGCCCCATGGGTTTTCTGAAAATCCAAGCCCTTGATGAATCAGATGTGTCCACTCATAAGCTTGAAGCCCGAGAAAAATAACTCCTCCGAGAATGGTAAGAGAGAGAAATTTCGTAAGACCGGCGATGTCACCCCTCTTAATGGCTGATAAACCCTTCACCATGGTCAGGCTGCTGACTATCAGCAAAAATGTCATGAATGCCGTCATGCCGATTCCAAGTACCTCCGACGGCAGGGGCCAATCGTAGCTTGCCGCCCGCAGAGCTGCGTAACCTACGAGCAGCGTCCCGAAGGACATTGCATCACCGGCGAGGAATATCCACATTCCGAGTTTTCCCAAGCTCTCCGGAGTAAGAGGAGTTTCAAAAGATTCGGTTGTCGCGCTAACGGCGGTAGATTCACTCAATTTTATTTTCCTCCATTAAGGTCAGAGCTGGAATCTGATACATTATCGTGGTCTTGGTCTTCAGCTGATCTACGCTTCATGATGATTATGCTCAATACAATTGAGCCTATAATGAGGAACGGCATGCCTGTAAGTAAAGAATATATGGCGATCAATCCACTTGTCCCCCCGGATTCGGCAATTGCCTGAGCGCATCCGGGACAAGCATAGAGAACTGAGGGCGCTGTGAAGGTAAGCAAAAACAGGAGGAGGATGAATTTACCGTTCATCTTAAAAATATACCAGAATATACAGGAAGGGCCAGAGCAGCACCACAAAAAACCAATATATTGCGCATGCCTTCAGCTTATTAAGTTCATTTGGATAGACAATGCCTTTGACAGAAAGAACGGTGATTGTCAAAAGCCATATAAGGCCACCGGCGACATGCACGGCGTGCGCTCCTATCAGCAGATAAAAAATGCTACCGTAAACACTCGATTGAAGGGTCAAGCCGAATCCGACGAGGCGAAACCATTCGTAACCCTGTATTGCAAGGAAAACGCCGCCGAGGATCGAGGCGGTTAGCATATAGCGGAGAAGAAGAGTGCGATTTTTGGGTATACTCCATGCCCGTGACATAAAATATCCGCTCGTTAACAGTAATAAAGTGTTTATTCCTGTAACAAAGACAGGCAGGGTAGGTTGACCCGGAGGAGGCCAATTCGCGGCACTGATCTTGAGAAGTAAAAAGGCTCCGGTCAATCCCGAGAAGAACATCAGTTCGGCGCCGATGAAAATGAACATCGCGAGATACGTACTGTTAATGAGCGGTCTTTGTCCGCTGCCGATATTTTCGTTCATAATAGTTGCAGCAGGGTTGCTCATAATCAGTTTTTCACCAATACCGTAATAATGGTAATCACTACCTGGAGGGTCACAACCCCGCCGATTATCAGCAATGTCAGCCGTTTCCTTTTTTTAATGTCCATCGCATCCATAATGGTCAGAAGGTTATCCTATCGTAGCTCATGATCCCGAGCAGAAACGGAATGTATAAATAAGAGGCATGCAGCAGGTTTTTAGCCGAAGGTATGGAGCGGTTCATTGCGAATCGCGCAGCAAAAATGGCAAACGCAGCGCCAAGTCCGAGAGCGGTAAAAAAATGAATTTGTCCCGATATTCCGAGTATACTCGGCATGAGTCCTATCGGCAGCAGCGCCATAGTGTTTATTAAAACCTGATGCCCTGTAGCATTACTCTCAGTGCTGATGTCAGGCAGGAGTTTTATCCCCGCTCTTTCATAATCACTCCTATAAAGCCATGCGATCGCAAGGCTATGGGGTATCTGCCAGAAAAACAGAATAGCAAACAAGATCAGCGCGCCCATCTCGAAACTCCCTGTCGCGGCTATCCAACCGCCCGCCGGGGGCAATGCTCCGGGAACCGCGCCAACCACAACGCAGAAAGCAGATTTTTTCTTCATTGGCGTATAAACGAACAGGTATACCGAAATAGAAAGTAGAGAGAGGATGCCTGTCAAAATGTTTATATGAACAAAATTTATATATAGACCGGCTATGCTTAGAACTAAACCAAAAATCATTGCATCTTTTGGTTTCAGCCTGCCATCGGGGAGAGGGCGGTTACAGGTTCGCTTCATCAGCCCATCGGATTCTCTTTCTATATGTTGATTAAGAACGAGAGCCCCGGCTGCCACGAATGTCGTACCTATCAGTGTGATAGCCATCAGGTCTAAATTTAACGAACCGTTCGAGCCGATATAAAAGCCCGCAAGCGTTGTCATAAGAACGAGCGAAATCAGTTTCGGTTTGGTCAAGCTGATAAAATCCATGAAGATATTTTTCATGCGGTTACCGTTCCCGGTGAGCTGTTTGTTACCCGGAGGACGCTGAGGGTCAGCGCTGTCGATGCGGCGAATAGAATTGCGCCTGTCAATACGTGAATAAGCGTCATTGCAATGACCAGCGGTGGAGCTTCAAGCCGTTCGGGGGAGAACAGTTTCATCATAAAAGCGCCCATACCGGTAAACAGTTGAAAAACAAGTAATGCAACAAGCGCAACGGAGATTCTTTTAATAAAGACTATACCGTTAATTTTTTTATTCACCGAGTCCGTTAAAATGAACGCCATTATAGTCACGACGAATGCAAAGAAAAGATGAAGCCAGAGCAATTCTCCCGTATGGCGATATACCGCTCCGAGCATAAGTTGCAAATAAATAACAACCGACGTCATGATCGTTAGAGTTTTGAAAGAGCGATTCACTTCTATTGGGAGATCGGCTTCAGAGCGCCGCCAAAAGTCTGTTAAAAACAGAGCGATACTGACGATCAGCGCGAAAAAAGCATGGGCAAACGCCCCGTGGGCGACGGCAAAGGCGGTGCTTATCTGGACAACGCGCAGTCCGCCCAATATACCCTGAAAAATTACGGCAAACAGAGCGATGACCGAGAGCCATTTTAACCATGTGCGCTCTTCTCTCAACCAGATAAGGAGTGTAAGTCCTATGGTCAGCAGTCCTACAAGAGAGCCCATTAACCGATGACTGTGTTCATAAAAGATTCCGCCGATCATTTCGGATAAAGGAAACGTGAACATATTATATCCAAATGTAGTGGGCCAGTCAGGCACCGCCATTCCAACACCTTTACTTGATACGAGGCCTCCGAGAGCCAAGAGAAGGAAGGTTGCTCCAACTGTCAAAAAAGCAAAGCTGCTGAGCCAGGCATCTCTTTTTATCTGAGGAGTATTCATTTTTAAATAATCTGCAATCACCTTTCAGCGGCTTGCGATAACCAATCCTCTTCTTTGTCCGGCAGACTGTACTCATAAGGACCGCCGTATACTATCGGCTGTACCGGGAAGTTGCCATGCGGGGGTGGGGTAGGCGCAAACCACTCAAGCGTGTTTGCCTGCCATGGATTATCCTCGGCCGCTTTACCCCAGTACATGCTGTAGAAAAAGTTGAAGAAAAAGAGGATCTGCGAGAAACCGAGCATTATCGCCGAGACGGTTATGAACTCGTTTATCCATTGCATATCCTGAAGAAATTCATATTGCATCGGATTGTAAATTCTCCTCATGTGTCCGCCGACTCCGAGTATATGCATCGGGAAGAACGTTGCGTTGAAGAATATGAAAGTCATCCAGAAATGGATCTTTCCGAGCGTCATGTTCATACCCCTGCCGAACATCTTCGGGAACCAGTAGTATACAGCTGCAAACAGGGCGAAAATGCTTCCGCCGAAGATGACGTAATGAATGTGGGCGACAATGAAATAGGTATCGTGGATGAAGATGTCAACCGGTGTCGAAGCCATGAAAATCCCGCTTAATCCGCCTATAACGAACATCGAAACAAAGGCAAGGGTATTCATCATAGGGACTGTAAACTTAATATTCGCGCCTTTCAGGGTACCAAACCAGTTAAACGTTTTGATAGCTGAGGGAACGGCTATAACCATAGTGGAAAACATAAACGTGGTTCCTATGCCAGGATTCATTCCGCTCTGGAACATGTGGTGCCCCCAGACTATAAATCCAAGTCCGGCAATCGAGATCATTGCGTAAACCATAGCCTTGTACCCGAAGATGGGTTTTCTGGCGAAAACCGACAACAGGTCCGATGCTATTCCCATTCCCGGCAAAATCAGGACGTATACCTCCGGATGCCCGAAAAACCAGAAGAGATGCTGCCATAAAATCGGATCACCGCCACCTGCGGCTGAGAAGAAACTCGTACCGAACATATTATCGAATAAAAGCATGGCAAGAGCTGAAGCTAGAACGGGCACCGCAAGGAGTAATAGTATTGCCACTATGAAAAGAGACCAGACGGTCAGCGGCAGCCGGAAGAAAGTCATCCCCACCGTACGCATGTTGATGATTGTGGTTATATAGTTAATGGCACCCATCATTGATGAGATGCCGATTAGAAGGAGACCGATTATCCAGAGATTTTGACCCCATTCGACTCCTGTAAAATCTGCGGAGGCAGACAATGGCGGATATCCCGTCCACCCGGCAGCTGCATGTCCTCCGGGAACGAAAAATCCGGAGAGCATGACTATTGAAGCGATAAAGGCAACCCAGAACGACAGCATATTCAAAAACGGAAATGCCATGTCCTTGGTGCCGATCATAAGCGGAATCAGAAAGTTACCGAAGCAGCCGATCAGTATCGGCATGATGGCGAAGAATATCATAATAGTTGCGTGCATCGTGAAAAGTGCATTGTAAAACTCGGGTCCTATAACACCGCCGGGTATATTTGAAGTAAACCAGTTTTCTGTTTCATTTTCGAACCAATCATCCCACATTTTATCTATAGCGCCGGATGCTTCACCTGTTTCTATATACTCATCAGAAAGCCCGATAATCGGAAGCGGTTCTTCGGGATAGCCGAGCTGCCACCTGATAAGCATCGCGAGAAGTCCGCCCAAAGCCAACATGATAATCCCAAGAAGCAGGTACTGTTTGGCTATCATCTTGTGGTCTAATGAAAAAATGTACTTCGACCAGATACTCTGCCTGGCGTGATCGTCGTGAGTATTTTCCGTCTTGGTCTCTTCTGTCATATTTGACTTTCCTTAATGTATGGGAAAAATCCTGATAGACTAAATCAGTTTAAGATTCAGGCCAGTTTTCGCTGACCCAATTTTCATAATCTTCGGCTGTATGGACGTAAAGATAACCGAGCATTCCCGAATGACCGAACCCGCAGAGTTCCGCGCACGGTATTTCGTATCTGCCGGTTTTAGTAGCTTCAAACCAAACCATGATCTCTCGTCCGGGCACGGCATCCTGTTTAAGCCTGAGAACCGGTATAAAAAAGCTGTGAATAACGTCGTCGGAAAGCAGATTTATGTGAATTACTTTATCGATAGGGACGTTCAGTTCGTTCTCGATTTCGAGATCGTCGTCTGTTCCGAACATCTTATCGGGACCCGGATATAGCATGATCCAGTTAAATTGTTCTCCCGTCACCTGAACAACAATATCCGCATCCGGCGATTCGATTTTAATCTGCTTCCATACAGGAGCGCTCATCAGCGCAAGTATGAGAACTCCGATTGTCGTCGCGCTTGTCCAGATTATTTCAAGTTTTATGTTGCCGTGCGAATACTCCGCTTTGCGTTCCTTATCATATCTGTATTTAATCAGGAAGTAGATCATCGAACCCGCAACGAGAAGAAAAATGACAGTGGTTATGTAATAAATGAAATAGAAGAGATAATCGATTTCCGCACCATATGTAGATATGTTTTCAGGTAACCAATTCAGCATTTAAGAACCTTTCATTTGTTGTTAAGCTTCTTGTCCCTACCGCAGAATAACCATTTACATTGCAAGGGCATTATAGTATCAAAATACATCTGTATTGTCAATAAAAATATATCCGAAATTCAATACCGCTCAATTTTTGTTATCGGAAGAGCCGGATGAACTGCGCAAAGTCAGGCAAGTATTGAAGCGCAGTTATAATTCCTTGACTTTGGAGGGGGATGAGCATAATTTTTGCCTCGTAAAATCAGGCGCCTTAGCTCAGTAGGTAGAGCAGTGGACTGAAAATCCATGTGTCCGTGGTTCGATTCCGCGAGGCGCCACCACTTCAAACTCTTATAGAACCTACATTTGACGGGTGTTTCAAGAGAACATTGGAACACCTCCTTTTTTATCAAAACAGGCCTGAATATCCCCGAATAGGCCCCAATCCGCGCACATATGCGTACCGATTCAATAATTATTGAATTTTTATCAGGTGGATATCATCGAAATATTGGAGGGTTAAATGTTAGATAAAATCGTGAACGATTTAAAAGAATTAAGGAGAGAGCCTAATTCTGATAGTGCTAATAAAGGAATAGAAGCGCATAAATCAATTAAGGTCAATACAAAGGGTAAAGTTCTCTGTGATGAAATGCGAGAGAAGGTTGAACAATTCATAATGGAGAACAAGCCTCTTCTGATAATGATCGCCAAAGAAAACGCGCACCGATATGATATCCCTATCCAATATGCAAATAATAACCCGGCTGACTGGTATGAAGACTTAATAGCAGTTGGGATATACGGTGTATGCAGAGGAGCATTAGCTTGGCAGCAAAAGGAGATTGAAGGGAGGGAACTCACAAACTTCCAGGGCGAACTTAAACAAGCCGCAAGAGTCCGCATCAGGCATTTGGCTGAGAAGTTGAACAAGTACTGGTCGCTAATAGATGACCGGGGTGAAAATCTATAAAACATTGTGGGGATAGAGAAGAGAAAAAATGAAACAAGACGATTACGATAAATTGAATAAACTGTTTCACGATAACTATACGAGTGAAACAGGTGAGACTCTGAAAGGCGAGATACTGCCCTACAGAACAGAGGTTGGAATTACGTTACCACAACAGAACAAAGACAAGGTACTAATTCATTTGAAACGCGGATCTTATCTTGAGAATATAAAGGAGGTTGTCGGTGCGTTTGAGAGCTTGGCGTTTGTTATCAGGAGATGGACGGAGTTCTCGCAGATATCACTCCGATGGGATTATCCCAACGATTCAGGACGTCACGCCCCTGAGCATTATCAAGCTTTCTTATACCGCGTAAGCAGATTCAGTGAGTGCTATCCATGGTTTTCTGTTGATGATAGCTCAAAGCGCCTATTAGGTAAGCTGCTAATTATGAACGAATTGGAGCTTTTTCTTGATCATCCAAAATATGACGCTCGTAAGAGCTTTTTATCAAAACCGTTGGATCAGCTAAATTCCAATGATTATGAAGAATATATATGGTCGCATCAACGTGAATTAAATGATCTGGCAGATACTAAAGAGATATCGAGAGAATTACCATTGCGGGTCTACATAGAAGATAAACCGGAGAATATTTATATATTTCCTAAAGATTACAGTATGATCGATTTATGGGGCTTAAGTAACAACTCCAATATTCTATCGATATTTAAACTGCATGGACTCAGAACCGACAGTCGTCTGAGCATCATATCGGAGCTGTTTTTCAATAGTATGGTAATGAGGGATGTATTAAGAGGCCTATTTATCTATCCGGAACAAGCTAGAAAAGTATACGTCGGACGAGGGGAGTGTTTTAATATACTAAAGGCGAAGGCTATTAATTCATATATCCTAGGTGTTGAAATCCCGGGCTTGATCGATAATAAGCTAATGAAGGATTTAAATGAAATTGAATCACCCGATATTCCAATCAAGTTTGGATATATATCAATTGATTCCAAATTCAATATGAAGCGAGAAATTTGACTTTTCCAATCTGGGAATAGTGACCTGCCCCCCTAAAGTCGTACCAATAGTTATGTTACAAATTGGTATAATTTAGTA
>JADFGO010000039.1 GCA_022567655.1 Candidatus Neomarinimicrobiota bacterium | reverse complement strand
ATCGATTCACTGTTATTGAGGGAAAGAGAAATTCTCTCGGGTGATGCCGGACTTGCCGGGTCTATAAAGGGGATTGATTCTGAGATCAAGAGGGTGAACGAAAGATTGAAGCAGATGGAAGATGATGGATCCGACGAAGAGAATATCAAAAAAATGAGAGATTCGATAACAAACAAACAAACCGGGATAGATTCGCTCGAAGAACGCCAATCGGGATTTCTCAAGAGATATGAAGAAGTGATGGCAGAGGTGGAGCAGGCATCTGATGCAAAAGACAACGCATCCAGGGATCATCAGGAAGCTACGATATCTTTTGTGGCTGATGAAAGGAATCTTGAGGCGCTGAATTTCAGATTATCCGGGATTGAAGAAACCCGGAATGAAACAAAATCCCGTATTCAAGATTCTATGGAAGAGATAGCTCGTTCAGGTCATCATATAGAATCCCTGCAAAAGGAAGATGAAGAATCAAGCGGGAAGATCAGCGAATTAGAGCAGGAAAGGGAGAGCCTCTTAAGCAAACGAGACAGTTTCAACATGAGAAAAGAGGAATTCAGAGCTGAAAAAGCTGAAATAGACAAAGAGCTCAGGGAGAAGCGGAAACAGAAAGATCTCGTTGCCGAATCGACCAATGAAATGGAATTACGACTCACCGAACTTAAAATGGAATCGGAAAGAATATTCAATAACATTACGCTGTCATACAATACGGATATTTCGACTCCGCCGGAAGGAGAACCGATAAACGAAGCCAATGAGATTGAAAATTTGGAGAGGCTGAAAAATAGAATTGAAAATATGGGTCCCGTAAATATGGCTGTTGAGGATGAATTCAACAGCGAATCAGAACGGCTCGATTTTTTGATAAAACAGAGGGACGATCTTACGGCGGCAGAAAAATCGCTGATGACCACAATGAAACAGATTGACGATAGCGCCAGAAAAAAGTTTATGGACGCGTTTGATAAGATTAGAGAGAATTTTCAGAGGACGTTCTCGATGTATTTTGAAGGTGGCGAGGCGGACCTCATTTTAAAGGAAGACGAGGACCCGCTTGAAGCGACGATAGAGATCACCGCAAGACCCCCCGGAAAAAGAAATCAAGCGCTCAAGCAGCTGTCCGGAGGCGAAAAAGCATTAACCGCTATTGCACTTTTATTTGCCATATACTTGGTTAAACCGAGTCCGTTTTGTATATTAGATGAGATTGATGCGCCGTTAGATGATGCAAATATCAGGCGCTTTAGTTCAGTACTTGAAAAGTTTGCTGAAGATACACAGTTTATTGTTGTGACCCATAACAAAGACACTATGAAATCAGCCGGAACTCTTTATGGAGTTACTATGGAAGAGGTTGGCGTATCTAAGGTAGTATCGGCAAAGTTAAATTAGAATTTAACGGTTATAAATTGAAAAGAGCACTCTCCATAGCCGCTGCGGTACTATTTGTCTCGTTTCTGCATGAAAATATCAGCGGACAGGTTTCTGATTATTCTAAGGAGCAGATCTCCTTCGATGTCGATTATGCATCATTCAGGGGTGCAGAAGGAACGCTCAACCTTGAGATCTACCTTCTCGTATCAAGGGCGGAATTCGATTTTGTCGAGGTAAACGGCAAATACGCATCTAAACATTCAATAGATGTGCAACTGATAAGTAACGATTCACTAATAGCCGGCGATTCATGGGAAAGAGTGGATAGGACGGACGATTCGGGCACTGTTTTATCTACGCAGCTATTACCGGATTTTACAGCCTTCAACGTACAGCCGGGAGCGTATGATCTTGTTGTTACCTTTAAAGACCTAAACACAAACATTACGGGAGTAAGGAATCTTAACATCGTTATCAATTCTTTCGGTAAAAACGAGCTCGTGATCAGTGATTTGGAGTTTGCCACGGCGATTACAGAGACCGATAAAAGTGGAATATTCACCAAATACGCAAGAGACATTGTTCCGAATGCCGCTTTGATATACGGAATCGAGATTCCCGTTCTATACTTATATTGTGAGATATACAACTTTTCAGAGAATGGTGAGGAAGAGTCCAACAATTATCAGGTAGAATACAGCATTACAGATCTAAACGGTGTAGAGATTATTAATCCAAGTCCTAAAGTGTATGAGAAACCCGGGTCCTCAAGTATTGAGATGGGAGGTCTTAGTGTTGTCTCACTTCAGAGCAGGGGTTACTATTTTAGAATTAAAGTCACCGACCTGGCTACCGGTATAATCGCAACGCGGAGCAAGAAATTTTTTGTTTACAAACCTGGTGATGTGCAGGCTGTAACTGATTTTGACGAACATTTTCCTTCCGGGATGTACGGCATGCTGGAAGGCATATATGCTGAGATGACGCTCGAAGAGCTGGACGAAGAATGGAATATGATGAAGATTCTCGGAACAAAAGCTGAAAAAAACTTATTCAAGAAATCAGATGAAGCCGGAAAGCGTAAAGTTATGGCGACTTTCTGGAATGCCCGGGAGGGAGTAATCAGCCGCGAAATATTTATTGAAAGGGCATCAATCGCAATTCAGAAGTGGTCAGGGTTAAGACCGGGGTGGAAAACGGACAGAGGGAGAATACTTCTTACGTATGGCAGACCCGATGAAATTGAAAGAGAACCGCACGGTATGAACTCCAGACCATATGAGGTATGGAGATATTTTGACTTAGAGGGTGGAGTCGAATTTGTATTTGTGGACAAGCAAGGTTTCTCCGAATTTGAACTTGTACATTCAAACGCAAGAAATGAACTGCATGACTACAATTGGACTAGATGGATCCAGGTATCCGGCTTTCAGCAAGGCGCCGACATCGGACGCTGAGATTTTTAATTAAGGGATCTTACGGTAAGGTATAGGGTTGATGTCGGGGAATTCGAGAGAAGGGATGAGAATAGGCATTGACCTCGGAGGGTCCAAATACAGGTTAGGGCTCGTAAGCCTGAATTCAGAACTCATCGGTGACTCGATTCGCGTCTCGGTCGACGAGATCAATGACGCAGACGACTTAATAGACTCTATTGCAATATCCGTTAACGACCTCATGAGTTCACAGCAAGTCGCCCGAGAAGAAATCATAGGAGTCGGGATGGGATGCCCCGGTCCCATAGACATCAAATCCGGTGTGATTCTACACACTCTAAATATGACTTATCTGAGAGATTTTCCTCTCCTGAAACGGATGAAAGAGAAGCTCTCCATGGAAGTCGTTCTCGGTAACGACGCAAACTGTTTTGTACTTGGTCAGCAGATAGCCGGCGCCGCAAAAGGTTGTATAAACGTGTTCGGTATTACGCTCGGAACCGGATTTGGCTGCGGTATGATAATAGACGGCAGGTTATATGAGGGCGCAACCGGAACAGCTGCCGAATACGGAATTTCACACTACCTCGAAGGAGAGTTCGAGGATTATGTCAGCGGGAGAGGACTCAAGTCGATATACAAAAAAATATCCGGAAACAGCAAAAGACCGTTTGAGATAGAAGAAACGGCGCGGGGCGGCGCACCTGAAGCCATGCAGGCATTTGCCGAATTCGGCAGGCATATAGGGAACGCTCTGTCTCATGTTGTAAATCTTATTGATCCCGAAATGATAGTTATCGGGGGTTCTATAGCAAATTCGTATGATCTGTTTATCGAACCGCTTAAGAAATCATTACTGTCCGGAGTGAGCGAACTGCCCGCTCAGAATTTGAAAATAAGAAAAGCGGAGAACGGGGAATTAAATACGATTATCGGAGCGGCAAAGTTGTTTGATTCGAGAACAAACTTTAACCCACCTAACAGCAGATAATTCTTAACTAAATATATTAAGCCGAATAAGGAGATGTAAATGGAAAATAACAATAATTCGTTTGACATGGCGATGCAAAATTTTGATACGGCTGCGGAGAAATTGGGTCTTACCGAAAATATGAGGAACAGGATCAAGCATCCTCAAAGGTCTCTGATCGTTTCCGTTCCCGTCCGATTGGATAACGACAGCATAATACGATTTGAAGGATTCAGAGTTCAGCACAGCACCATGATGGGTCCGGCAAAGGGAGGAGTCAGGTACCATCCCGACGTTACACTCGATGAGATAAAGGCTTTAGCAACCTTGATGACATGGAAATGCGCTGTTGCCGGCATTCCTTACGGCGGCGGTAAAGGAGGTATTACATGCGACCCTAAAAAAATGTCTGAAAGAGAATTGGAGAGGTTGACGCGTAGATATGTCAGCGAGATCATGCCTATTATCGGTCCTGAGAAGGATATTCCGGCGCCCGACGTTTCTACAAACGCCCAGACTATGGCTTGGATGATGGATACTTTCAGCGTCAATAAAGGATATACAGTACCGGGAGTCGTCACCGGAAAACCGCTGGAGATAGGCGGGTCATTGGGCAGGGAATCCGCCACTGCCCGGGGTACAGTCTATTCAATTGAGAACGCCGCAAAATACATCGGTTTAGATCTCTCTAACGCAACTTGCGCGGTTCAGGGGTATGGAAATGCCGGCAGTATAGCCGCGAGATTAATAAAAGAAGTCGGTGTCAAGGTGATAGCAGTTTCAGATTCTAAAGGGGGGATATTCGATCCGACAGGATTAGACCCGGATAAGGTATTGGAACATAAATCTAAAACAGAATCTGTGATCGGTTATTCGGGTTCAGACGAAATTTCTAATGAAGATCTCCTCACTATTGATTGCGATATATTGATCCCCGCTGCATTAGAAAACGTGATAACGAAAAAAAACGCCTCAGAAATAAAAGCGAAGATAGTGGCTGAAGCAGCGAACGGACCGACGACACCTGATGCGGATCACATTCTTGAAGAGAATGGTGTTTTCATAATACCGGATATACTCGCCAACGGAGGAGGCGTGACGGTTTCGTACTTTGAATGGGTACAGAATGTTCAACATCTCTTTTGGACTGAAGATGAGATAAACAGGCGATTACGCGAGATAATGGACCATTCATTTGGCGCTGTTATCGAAGTCAAGGAGAAATACAAAGCGCCTATGCGCATCGCGGCTAATATGCTTGGGATAAGTCGCGTTTCCAAAGCGGCTGAACTGAGAGGGCTCTATCCCTAATAGCACGAACGATGTAACGGCCGATCAGATTCGTTCTCCCTTTCGGGATTTATGGCTGAGTCTTGTGGATTTTGTCTATCCTCCTTATTGTATCCTGTGCGAGGGTGAACTCGAGCGGAAGCACAAGTTGGTCTGTCAGAGTTGCTGGAATCGCTTAGAACCTTTCGAGACGGCAGAAACTTATATTTCACAAAACAGGATATTATCGGTTTATCCTTATTCCAATCAGATGCGGACAATTATTCATCAACTGAAATATTTCGGAAAGCTGCATCTGGCTGAACATCTCGGGCAGGCTATGGCGGATCTTCTGATAAAAGACAAAAAGATAAGAACAGCGGACTTCGTGATACCGGTACCCCTCCATAAGGTGAAGAAAAGATCGAGAGGGTTCAATCAAAGTGATTTGCTCGCTCGCAAAATTTCTCAAACATCCGGAATAAACGTGATTGATAATATTCTCCTTAGAAAGAGATACACGCAAAAGCAATCACTGCTGCCAATCGATAAAAGAGCAAAGAATGTGGAGGGCGCTTTCGAAGTAAAAAATGGTGATATACTGCAAGGTAAAAACCTCGTATTAGTTGATGATATTATTACGACGGGCAGCACGGTTAATGAATGTATTAAAGTATTGAGGGATGCAGGAAGCGGAAACGTAACTGCCCTTGCCGCTGCTGTCTCCGCCTGAGTACCTAAAACCACCCCTAAATCCCCTCCTTGGTAAGGAGGGAACTTTCTTCTCCCATCTTTGATGGGATTCGTAGGGGGGGTTATTAACCCTCCTTATTATTCGGGCCTGCCCGACTAATGTTAGGCGGGCGGGTCACAGACCCGCCCCTACGATTGAGCTGAATATGGAGTGCATCCGGCAGCCGCCTGGCATCCCCGCCAGACCGATGTCGGGCTGGAGTCGGACAGGCCCGCCTGAGATTAGTTGTGCAGGGTTGTGTGTGCGTTGAAGGTACTTATAATAAACCGTTAAAACGGTTTTCACCTACATTCGGCGTATAGCTGACCCCTGACTTAAGTCAGGGGATAATAAGAATCCTAAATATGTAACCATTTTAATGGTTTCTCAGAATGACATTATGCGAGTCAGGGCTTGCCCGCCTGGCATCAGTCGGACAGGCCCTGACCGCCGCTTATGAAGGTAATGGCATCTTTTCGTAAGTGAGAGCTACACTCATTCGAATTTCCACCGATTGCAAGTTCACAGCTTTGTTAGTATATTCCGATCTGTAAATACATTGATAAGAGGACTGTTTGAAAGCTTACAAAGGGGTGGATTTCTATGCTGTCGATGACCTGTTCAGCGACGAAGAACGTCTGATCAGGGACACCGTACGTTCGTTCGTGAGTGAGAAGGTATTACCCGAAATTACCGTTTATCACCGTGAGGGAAAGTTCCCTGTAAAATTCATTAAACCAATGGCGGAGTTGGGAATTCTCGGAGTCAACCTGCCTCAAGAGTATGGTTGTGCCGGTTCCAACAACATCGTTTACGGTTTGGTATGCCGGGAGTTGGAACGGGGTGATTCCGGAATCAGGAGCTTCGTCAGTGTACAGGGATCGCTTGTAATGTGGCCGATATTCAGTTTTGGAAGCGAAGAACAAAAGAAGAAGTGGCTGCCGCTTATGGCTCAGGGAAAGGCGGTAGGCTGCTTCGGATTGACAGAACCCGACCATGGTTCAGACCCTATGGGGATGACCACCACAGCTAAGCTTGATGGAAATGAATGGGTTCTCAACGGCTCAAAGATGTGGATAACAAACGGTTCGATAGCGGACGTGGCAGTCGTGTGGGCCAAAACCGATGAAGAGATTAAAGGATTTCTCGTCGAAAGGGATACCGGCGGTTTTTCAACGAACGAAATCAAGGGTAAGCTCTCTCTTAGAGCGTCGGACACTGCTGAACTCGTATTTGAGGAATGCAGGATTCCGAAAGATAACGTTCTGCCGGGAAGCAGCGGAATCAAATCTCCACTCTCCTGCCTGACTCAAGCAAGATACGGGATTGCATGGGGAGCGATTGGAAGCGCAATGGCCTGTTATGACGAGGCGGTGAATTACTCTGCGGAAAGGATCCAATTCGGTAAACCATTAGCCTCGTTTCAACTCGTTCAGCGAAAGCTCGTAAAAATGCTGAGCGGAATAACCAAAGCACAGCTGTTAGCTCACAGAATCGGAACTCTTAAAGACGAAAACAAAGTTACGGCTGAACAGGTTTCGCTCGCAAAAAAAGAAAACGTCAAGATGGCTCTCGAAACCGCGCGAATGACGAGAGATATTTTAGG
Source organism: Candidatus Neomarinimicrobiota bacterium (assembly GCA_022567655.1). Taxonomy (NCBI): domain Bacteria; kingdom Pseudomonadati; phylum Fidelibacterota; species Fidelibacterota bacterium. Next base: position 10,927 of record JADFGO010000039.1, on the reverse strand, counting down.
AGCTGCGGGAATCACGGATGAGTATCAGGCAATGCGGCACATGGCTAATTTAGAATCAGTCTATACCTATGAAGGCACGAACGATATACACACCTTGATAATTGGAAAACATATTACCGGAATAGATGCGTTCAGCTGATATCAGATGAAAAAAATAGATCATATCGCCATCGCCGTTAATTCCCTGGATGAGTCGGTGAAACTTTTCAACGACCTGCTTGAAGCTGAACCGGAGCTGGAACACGTTCCTGATGAGATGGTCAACACCGCTGTTTACAGATTAGCCGGCGTCTCATTGGAGTTGGTGGAACCCGTATCACATAATAGTCCCGTAAGTGAATTTCTTGAAAAAAGAGGGAGCGGACTGCACCACATCTGCTTTCAAGTTGAAGATATCAACAGCGCCATCGACGTCTTGCAGAAAAAAGGGTTCGAGCTGATAGACGGAAATCCCAAAAAAGGGAGTGGAGGCACGAGTATCGTTTTTCTTCATCCGAAGAGCACTGGAGGAGTACTGATAGAATTGAATTCGAAGCCTGAAGGTGAGACTGAAAATGCCGATTGACATATCGAACCCCAAACTTTCAGATGTTCCCAAATCCCCCGGATGCTATCTTTTCAAGGATGCAGCGGGAGAGATAATATACGTCGGAAAGGCTAAGGTACTGGGAAACAGGGTTCGTTCGTATTTCCTGAAGGGCAGATCCAAAGACGGTAAAACACTTCTTTTGGTGAAAAAAATTGAAAGCGTTGATTGGATTGTCACGGACAACGAAGTAGAGGCTTTGATTCTTGAAGCGAACCTGATAAAAGAGCATCTGCCACGATACAACATAACACTCAAGGACGATAAGAGCTTCCCGTACATCAGGATAACCAACGAACCGTATCCACAGGTCTTTCTAACAAGGAAGGTGGTCCGGGACGGATCAAAATATCTCGGACCTTTCACGAATGTGAAAAAGGTAAGGGACGCTTTAAAAATCGTAAAAAAAGTCTTTTCAATAAGATCATGTTCCTATCATATCGATGACGACTTCATAAAAGCGAAAAAAGTTAAGGTCTGCCTCGACTATCACATCGATAAATGCGAAGGTCCTTGTGAGGGTTTGGTATCTCAAGCGGATTATAATTCGATGCTTCGCCAGGTCGAGGATTACCTGAACGGAAAAACTACGAGCGTGATAGGCTACCTGACGGAAAAGATGAAAACCGCTGCGGTTGAAGAAGAGTTTGAGGAGGCCGCTAAGATCAGAGACCAGCTTTTCGCCGTGAAAAAGAGAGCGGATTCCCAGAAGGTTGAAACTTTCGAGGAGATTGACAGAGATTTTATCGCCATGGCAAGGATAGATGAGGATGCCTGTGGAGTGGTGTTCAGAGTAAGAGAGGGGAAGCTGCTTGGTCAGGAGCACTTTTTTTTGAAGGGAGTTGAGGATGAAAATACGGAATTAATATTTGATCAGTTTTTAGGACAATACTACACGAACTCGGAATATGTACCGGGCGAAGTATACCTCGAGCGGTATCCGGCTGAACGTGAAGCGATTGAAATATGGCTTAAGCGAAAAAGAGGCGGGGCGGTAAGGCTTTTTATTCCGATGCGCGGGAAGAAACGAAATCTGCTCAGGATGGCATTAAAAAACGCCGAACTCCACTTAAAAGAGCATCTATTGAACAAAAAAGCAAGGGCTGATTACGTAACGAAAAGCCTGTCGGCGCTGAAGAAAGACATTGGAATGGAGATCGTACCGCGCCGGATAGAAGCATTTGATATATCGAACATCCAGGGGAAGGACGCCGTCGGGTCGATGGTGTGCTTCATAAACGGCACTGCGAGAAAAAATGAATACAGAAAATTCAAAATTAAATCTGTAGAAGGACCTGATGATTTTGCAATGATGAGAGAAGTGCTGTTAAGGAGGTATCGCAGGGTTTTGGACGAAGAGAAGGCGCTCCCGGACCTAATCCTGATCGACGGGGGGAAGGGTCAGCTGTCCGCCGCACTTTCAGTATTAAAAAATCTCGACCTCCTTGACATCGAAGTGGTGGGACTCGCAAAGCGGTTGGAAGAGATATATAAACCCGGTCAGAGCGAACCGCAAAACATATCAAAATCTTCTCCGGGATTAATCCTTCTCAGAAAAATACGGGATGAGGCACACAGGTTTGCGCTCTCTTACCACCGGCAACTCAGGAAAAAACGTAACCTGCATTCAGTGCTCGACGATATTCCCGGAGTAGGTCCGAGCAAGAGAAACGCACTCCTTGCCGAGTTTCAATCTGTGATGGATATTAAGGACGCTAAGATCGAGGACATCAAAGCAGTCCGCGGAATATCGACAAAACTCGCCGAATCGATTAAAAAACAGCTATCGGAAATTCTCGCCGGATGAATAGATCAGTAATATTAGTTTCATTAATATTATTCATATTCAATTCGTTCACCTACGGTCAAAAAGTATCAGAACAGTCCACACTCGTACACCCGCAATTCAAACACGCTCCTGTAAGAAAAGTCGGAAAGTACCATCTCATGATGTACGCTGGTCTGAGCGCGAGAGTGAAAGACCCTCAAGGTATTGCGGCAGTGAAGCTCATATCGCGCGACGACCCGGACGTAGCAAAAGACGACGATGAGATAACCGTATACGGAGTAAACAGCGGGGACAACACAATAATTTATAATAATTCTCTTCTCTCCATAGATATATACGGTGCTGACCTCCCGGATGAACAGCGATTGAACGCGCCTCACGGTATCACGGCTAATCCTGAGGGGAGGGTACTTGTAGCTGATACCGGTAATGACAGGATAGTGGAGCTGAAAGACACAGGGATTTTGTCATACGTGAGGTCGTTCGGGAAGAAAGGAGATGCCCCTGGAGAATTCAATAGTCCCTTGGACGTAGCGATGGACTCACAGGGAAATTTTTATGTCGTTGACAGCGGAAACAACCGTATTCAAATATTCTCATCAGAAGGAATGCTGTTGAACGTGTGGGGCGGGGAAAACAATATATCATTGAACAACCCGGTCTCGATAGTGGTTACTGACCCCCTTGAGAGGTGGTCGTACCAAAAGGTCGGATTTGCGGTTATTTTAAACGATGGAGGTAAGGAGCTCTTAAAGGTATCGAGCGATGGAGCGCTCCTCAAGAAGATTAGCGGGGAGGATTTCGGTTACCCCGGAGCCGAATTTGCGTATGCAGCGCTCGACTTCTACAACAACATTTACGTAACGGATAAATCAAATCATGTCATACATAAATTCACTTCTGCTCTTTCTCACCTGACAACTTTCGGAGGAAAGGGAAAAGATAAAAACGAGTTTATAGAACCGAGAGGGATTGCTATCTGGCGCAGACTCGGACAGGTGATTATAGCAGAAAAAGCGACCGTGCAATATTATTTGATCGGTACAGAACTGCAGGGCGTGAAAGTAGAGAAATTGATGGGAGGAGTGTTCATCACCGGCAGTGTCACTGAAAGGTCGTATCTCAAGATCGATATATTTGATTCAGAGGGGAATTTTGTCAGAAGATTAAACAGAACCGGCAAAAAATACGGTCCGGGTAAAGTTACTTTCAAGTGGAACATGATGCCGGGGAAGTTCGAACAAATTTACAAGAATGTAGACGGTTACAAACGAAAAAAGGAATATCCGATTGACCAAAAAGTACCTCCGGGTGAGTATAAAATATTATTAGAAGCGAAGGCGACATACTCATCAAAAAAATATTTTGTGGATAAGGTTGAGTTGAAAATTGAGATTGACGCCGACGGCAACATAATGACGCTTAACTGAGTAGAATAAAGAGAATTGAAAGAAATTGAAGTAACACCCGATGTCGTCCGTGAACACGGGTTCACCGAAGACGAGTTTGAAAGAGTTAAAAATATTCTCGGGCGAACTCCGAATTTCACCGAGTTGGGGATATACTCGGTTATGTGGAGTGAACACTGTTCGTATAAATCATCGATAACAGAGCTGAAAAAATTACCGAAGGAAGGAGAGCATATTCTCGCAGGCGCGGGAGAGGAGAACGCGGGGTTGGTGGATATCGGCGATGGGATCGCCATAGCATTCAAGATCGAAAGTCACAATCATCCTTCGGCAATTGAGCCGTATCAGGGCGCGGCAACAGGTGTAGGGGGAATCCTGAGAGACATCTTCAGTATGGGCGCCAGACCTGTGGCGTCACTCAACTCATTGAGGTTCGGATCATTGGAAAACCCACGGAACAGATACCTGCTCGATGGCGTCGTCCGGGGTATTGGTGACTATGGAAACTGTATGGGAGTTCCGACCGTTGCCGGAGAGATTTATTTTGATCCTTGCTATGAAGGAAATCCGCTCGTAAACGCAATGACAGTCGGAGTCGTGAGGCATAGAGACACTGTCCGCGCAATAGCCAAGGGCGAGAAAAACAGCGTGATGCTCCTCGGTTCCTCTACAGGACGCGACGGGATTCACGGCGCTACTTTTGCGTCGGTGGAACTATCGGAGAAGTCGGAAGAGAAAAGGCCTGCCGTACAGGTAGGAGATCCGTTCACGGAAAAGCTTCTGTTAGAAGCGTCGCTCGAACTGGCGCAGAAAAAACTACTTGTGGGTATGCAGGATATGGGCGCCGCCGGGATAATCTGTTCCACTTCGGAGATGTCGGAAAAAGGGAATGTGGGGATGGAAATAGACCTCACAAAGGTGCCCCTTCGCGAACGGGGAATGATTCCCTATGAAATTTTACTCTCTGAATCGCAGGAAAGAATGCTTCTCGTCGTCAGAAAAGGAAAAGACGGGGAGGTGCTGAAAATAGCTGAAAAATGGGGCTTGAATTGCGTTAAAATCGGTGAGGTATCACCTGAGCCCGAACTTAAGTTCAAGATGAACGGAAAGAGTAATGCTGTCGTTCCTGCCGAATCATTAGTGCTTGGTGGAGGAGCTCCGGTCTACAGCCGTGAAAGTAAACAACCTGAATATCTTCAGAAGATAATGGAGTTCAAGGTCGACAGCGTTCCTGTGCCGGATGATCTCGAAGCGACCTTCTTCAATCTTTTGACGTCACCCAATATTGCAAGTAAGAGATGGATTTATCGGCAATATGACAGTACGGTTCAAACTAACACGGTAACCGGACCCGGAATAGCCGATGCCGCTGTAGTGCGAATCAAAGAGTCCCCTAACAAAGCGATCGCCCTGAAAACTGACGGCAATGGGAGGTACGCTTACGTTAACCCGCGGAAGGGCGGAATTATAGCTGTTGCCGAATCAGCGAGAAATGTGGTCTGCACGGGAGCGAAACCGATTGCTATTACCAACTGCCTGAACTTCGGAAACCCGGAGGATCCCGAAGTGTTCTGGACGTTTAAGGAGGTGGTGGCTGGAATCGGGGAGGCATGTGTCGCTCTGAACACTCCGGTTACGGGGGGAAACGTCAGCTTTTACAACGAGAATCCCGATTCAGCCGTATATCCCACACCTGTGATAGGAATGCTCGGACTTATAGAAGATCTAAGCCATATACGCGGAGCCGGATTCGTCGATGAAGGCGATTTTGTAATGCTTATCGGAAGTCTTGAAGGATGTATAGGCGGATCGGAATACTTGAGCGCTATCCATGGCAGAGTAGAAGGAGACGCACCCGATATCGACCTTGAGTACGAAAAGAACGTTCAGCAGGCGGTGCTTTTTGGAATAAAAGAAGGGATCATCAAATCCGCCCATGATATTTCCGACGGCGGTCTGTCTGTTGCGCTTGCCGAATGTTGTCTGTTGGGTAGAAACAACTTTGGCGTAAATATCGTACTGAATAGAAAGGTCAGGGACGATGAATTGCTTTTTGGGGAAACCCAATCGGCGATTATCGTCAGCATCGCGGAGAGTGATTTGATGAAGGTGAAAAGGATCGGAGCAAAGCATGGGGTAACCTGCGAGGCGCTCGGCAGGGTGACTGGACGGAATTTGAAAATAAACTCGCTTATTGACATACCGGTAACTGAATTGAGATCTGAATATGAGTCAGCGATACCAAAACTTATGGAAAGGAGTTTAATATGAATAGAACACTGCCAATACTAATTGTTATGCTGCTCATGGCTTCGCCCGGTCTAACCCAGGAGCATGAATACACTGATTTAGAAAAGATAGACCTGTCGAAGATCGAGGACTACGTCGTTAAAAAAACTACGGGCAATTATTCGTCAATACAAAAGTTGCCAAATTTTGTATTACAGGACACGTCCGGCAAAATACAGGATTTTTATAAGTTCTTGAAAGGGAAGAAGATAGTTCTCCTCACATTTATGAGAGCGGACTGCGAAAACACCGAGTTTGAATATCCGAATATAGAAAGGAACTATCTGAAATATAAAGATAGGGGATTCGACGTATTTGCCGTAATGGAGTATTCCGATCCGGAACATCTCGAGGCATTTTTGCTGACAAATTTCCCTCCTTTCACGATGACTCTCGGTACCCGTACCAAAGAGGACGAGGATATCCGGTTCCTTACCGACCATTACCGGTTAAGAAAATCGCTTGGTGACACACGGAAGTGGGGGACACCCTTCAGCTTTTTGATCAAGGATGGTGATCTTCAGAACGTCTGGTATGTAGGCGGTGAATTTAAACCGGGTGATTTAGAGAAATTCCTTAAGGAAAATCTTTAGTAGTTAATCATTGTTTAACCGCCCGTAAAAGCATCCAGTGGCAGTCAGGACCACCGCCGTTGGCGGGACTAACGCTTGTCCTGACGCCGTTAGGGCACGGTTTGGCGGTCAGTCCGTCAGCTGACGGATGACTCGCACCCGGGCTGCCAGCCTGATGTCAAGCGGGATCCGCTTCTTCGCAATAACGGGGAATTGTCCGTAGGGGTTACACACCCCGTCTTCTAACCTCTTACGAGGTTAGAATCCACCCCTCTCAAGAGGGGGGTAAAAGAGCAGTCTCAGGGTAGAGTGGAGAGTAAAGTTTAGAGATGTATCTAATTAGCTGCCGTTTGTTCGGCGTATTTAATGATCTCTTCGGCTACGTCTACGCCGGTGGCTTTTTCAATTCCCCGTAAGCTCGGCGAGGAGTTCAGCTCGATGACAATCGGTTCACCGGGTATATCAAAAAAATCGACACCCGCTATTTCAAGTCCGAGAACTTTCGCCGCTTTCAGTGCGGTCTCTTCCTGAACTGACGTAAGTTTGACCGCCGTTCCGGTACCCCCGCGATGGATGTTCGACCTGAACTCCTCCGCGGCGGCTTCGCGCTTCATCGCCGCAACCACTCTGTCTCCGACAACAAACGCACGAATGTCTTTCCCGCGCGATTCAGACACAAACTGCTGTATCAGAATATCCTGCCCTAAGTTCCAGAGCGTATCAAGAGTCGATTCGAAAGACTGCCTTGTTTCTGATAGTATGACGCCTATTCCCTGGGTACCCTCGATAAGCTTCAGAATTATCGGAGGACCGTCGGTCAGCTGAAGAGCCCTGACAAGCTGATTCGGGTTTCGAGCCATCACGGTTTTAGGGATATGAATTCCTTTGCTTGCTAAAATTTGCAACGCCCGCATCTTGTCACGAGACCTGCTTATCGAATCCGCATCATTGATGACGCGCGAGCCGAGGATTTCGAAATGTCTTACCACTGATATCCCATAGTTGGTTAGGGTAGTGCCGATTCGGGGAATAATTACATCCGGGGGTTTCACCTTGCGTCCCGAATAATATATCGAATGCTGATAACTCATCAGGTTTAGCTGACATTTTAATGGATTGAAAACGAGAACCTGGTGACCCCGTTTTCTCGCAGTGTCTCTTATTCTTTTGGTCGAATAAATTCTGCTCCCTTTTGAAATGATTCCGATTCTCATAATTTTTCCGCTCTGTCCCTCGCCCTTTCGAGCGCAGCTATCGTCTCCTGATGTATTAAGCCGTTCGTAACGAGAATATCACCTGATTCGACGTCGAAAGCGCTTCCGAAAGGCGAGCTTATTTCACCTCCCGCCTCCTTGAGTATTATGCTCCCCGCCGCTATGTCCCACGGCCGCAATCGGAATTCATAAAACAGGTCAAACCTCCCGAGAGCTGTGTAACAGATATCGAGGGCGGCGGAACCAAGTCGCCGCAGCCCCTGAGAACTCGACAGCATCTCTCTGACCGTTTCTATGACCAGTTCGAATATCCCTTCAGATTCATAGGGAAATCCGGTTGCTGCAAGCGCGTTACTCAATTTGTCCACTTTTGAGACCGATATTTTTTCTCCGTTCAATTTTGCGCCTGTTCCGGCGGCGGCGCTGAATTCCTCCCTGTGATATGGGTCGAATACTACTCCGGCTTCAATAGTTCCTTCGCTTTCATACGCTATCGATACACTGAATCCGGGAAGCGAATGAGCGAAATTCGTAGTCCCGTCAAGCGGGTCAACGATCCAACGTTCGGGCTTTCTGCCGTGTGATTCTACTTTCTCCTCTGAGGTTATATGAATATCTGGAGCTAATTTCGACAGCAAATTCAGTATAGCCTCATCAGATTCCCGGTCGGCTTCCGAAACGAGATCGATCTTACCCTTGAAATCAATTCTTCCGGCATTTCCGAGACGCTTCATAAGGACTGTTCCCCCCTCTTGAGCGGCTAATCGAGCTATTTCAAGATGCTCAAGACTCAATATACACCCAAAAAATACTTATTCGGAAATTTCTTTGTTTCCACTTTGATATTTGTCGGCATATTCTTTCGTCATCTTGACGAGAAGCGGAGAAAGCAGCAAGATAGCTATCAGGTTAGGAACCACCATAAACCCGAGCGCGATATCGCCGAAAGTCCAGGCCATATTGATCGTGAGATTCGCACCGACAAAAACGGCAATGGAAAAAACTATCCGGTACGGCATAATTCCTTTTCGTCCGACGAGGAACTCCACTCCTCTGTCACCATAGTAGCTCCAGGCGATAGAGGTGGAAAAGGCGAATAAAATTACCGCAATGGTAACAAAGTAGTTGCCCCAGTTTCCCGGGAGACCGTGACTGAACGCTTGAGCGGTCAAATTTGCGCCCGTAAGCAACATAGTCCCCGTTATGGCTAGCTGTTCTTCCTGAGCTGTTAAATCGATATTCCCATTATCGGTCATTTTTATCGAACCTGTGAAAGCGGTCTCATTTCCTTCTAATCCGGAAAGTTTGAGAATTTTGGGCACTCCGATGTCTCCCATTTCACGGAATAACCATACATTTTCCTGAATAACGCCGTTTTGGACTTCAAGCGTACCCGATTTCGGTTCCTGATCCTTTAAATTAAACAGATCGACATTGTCCGGAGAACCCACATAGAATGTGACTTCAGCGAGGTTTGCGCCTGAAATGCGGTTCTCGTATTTTTCCTGCCAGACTCCTGTGGTGATAATGACCAGTCCGGTCATTGTGCAGATGGTTAGAGTATCGAGAAAAGGTCCCATCAAACCGATTATTCCTTCGCGTACGGCTTCTTTGGTCTTTGCGGCCGCATGGGCGATAGGCGCGGAGCCTTGTCCCGCTTCATTGGAAAACAAACCTCGTTTTACTCCCCAGACCAGGGTCATCACCCAGGCGGAACCGAAAAATCCGCCCATTTTACCCTGCGGAGTGAACGCACCGTCGAAAACCGCCTTGAATGCGGCAGGAATGCCTTCTGCGTTGACGAATAGGATGTAAATTGCAGCGATTGCATATAAGACCGTCATGAACGGCACTAATTTGCTCGTAACCTTTGCAAGTCTTTTGATTCCTCCGACAATCACTATCGCGACAAGGACGGCGAGGACAACTCCCGAAACAAACGGAGGAATTCCGAAATCCCGTTCGACCGCGGAGGCAACAGTGTTCGACTGAACCATGTTGGGCGTATTGAAAGAGCCGATAATCAGAAAGACTGCAAAGAAGATTGCCATCCACTTAAATTTGGGTCCCAAGCCGTGTAGGATCGTGTACATCGGTCCGCCGGAGGCAGACCCATCCTCGTTTATCCTGCGGAACTTATGAGAAAGAGCTATCTCGGCGTATTTGGTAGCCATACCGAAAAATCCGGTCACCCAAATCCAGAAGAGAGCGCCCGGACCACCCCAATGGATCGCTGTTGCAACCCCCGCTATGTTACCGATGCCGATGGTAGCGGATAGAGCGGTAGATAATGCCTGAAAATGTGTAACGTCGCCTTCATCATCCGGATCGTCAAATTTTCCCCTCACAATATCGAGCGCATGCTTGAACTGGGTAAATTGGATCAACTTCAATCTGATGGTAAGAAATACTCCTGTGCCTACCAGAAGCACTATCGTAAACCAGGGCTGAATTTCCGGGCTTCCCCATATATAGGCGTTTATATTGTCAAGAATGTTTTGAAGTTTATGCATTTAGCCTCCTTAAAGCGGCTTTATCGTATTATCATCTGACAAAAACAGGTTGCTGCTCCGCTGAATATTGATATTTACTTTTCTATGCATTTGTAATACGTTCACCCCCGGAAAAGCAGGATATTAGTCATTCAATCCCGATTTGTCAAGATAATTTCCGGTAGAGTCCTGAATCTTTTTCAGGTGTTGAACTAATCCCAGGGATTTCACGCAGCTGTAATTTTCCGTTTGTAATAAACGACTGTCATAAATATATTCATCGGATTGTTTGTTCAACGATTTGGTTTGGCTTTGGTTGTAAACACTGAATTCAGGTTTTAAGAGTTATGAAACTTTTTGTAGGAAATCTTTCCAAAGAGGTTACTGCAGATCAATTGCTCAAAGTGTTCGAAGAACACGGGTGGGTAGATTCGGTCGAAATTATCAAGGAAAGTGAATCCGGCATTTCGATGGGGTTCGGGTTCGTGGTGATGTCGACTTCAACTGACGGTCAGAAGGCGATGGCCGGACTGAATGGTAAAGAAATATTCGGGCAGACGATAGACGTTGCCGAAG
>JADFGO010000038.1 GCA_022567655.1 Candidatus Neomarinimicrobiota bacterium | reverse complement strand
ATCAGACCGGCCATTTCAGACCTTTATCTCAATATCTACACCCGACGGAAGGTCGAGCTTCATCAGTGCGTCAACGGTTTTAGGAGTGGAATTCAAGATGTCCAACAACCGCTTATGGATTTTCGTCTGAAACTGCTCTCTCGATTTTTTATTTACATGCGGAGAGCGAAGAACCGTAATTATCGTTCTGCGCGTCGGGAGAGGGATTGGACCGGACACAACAGCTCCGGTTGATCTTGCCGTCTTCATAATCAACGCTGTGGATTTATCCACAAGCTTATGATCATAGGCTTTGAGCCTGATTCTTATTGTCTGTCCCGCCATTTAATATCCCTATTCTATTATCTCTGTTACTACGCCTGCGCCGACTGTATGTCCGCCCTCGCGGATTGCGAACCTGAGTTCCTTCTCCATTGCGATTGGCGATATCAATTCAACTTCAAGGTTCACGTTATCGCCCGGCATTACCATCTCGCTCCCATCGGGAAGCTTCACAAGACCCGTTACGTCCGTTGTGCGGAAGTAAAACTGCGGTCTGTAACCTTTGAAGAACGGCGTGTGACGACCGCCCTCGTCTTTCGACAGGATGTATATCTCGCCCCTGAACTTCGTATGAGGCTTGATCGAACCCGGTTTGGCTACTACCATTCCCCGCTTCAGGTATTCCTTGTCAACTCCGCGCATCAGGAGACCGACGTTATCGCCTGCCTCTCCACGGTCAAGAAGTTTCCTGAACATCTCAACACCTGTGATTGTCATCTTCTTATCCGCGTCAAGACCCACAAGCTCCATCTCGTCGCCTACCGTTACAACACCGCGCTCTATCCTGCCTGTGCCTACCGTTCCGCGCCCCGTTATTGAGAATACATCTTCTATAGGCAACAGGAACGGTTTATCTATCTCCCGCTCGGGTATGGGTATATAGGAATCAACTGCGTCAAGCAACTCCTGCAGGCATTTGGTCTTCTCAGCGTCATCAGGATTGTTAAGAGCGTCAAGCGCGCTGCCCTGTATTATCGGTATATCATCGCCCGGGAACTCGTACTTGTTGAGAAGCTCCCGCAGTTCAAGCTCTACGAGCTCGATAAGCTCCGGGTCGTCAACCATATCGGTTTTATTTAAAAATACAACTATGGAGGGGACGTTGACCTGACGGGCTAAAAGCACATGCTCTCTCGTCTGAGGCATAGGACCGTCAGCCGCGGATACTACCAAGATAGCGCCGTCCATCTGGGCGGCTCCCGTTATCATATTCTTGATATAGTCGGCATGACCGGGGCAATCTACGTGAGCGTAATGACGCTCTTCCGTCTCATACTCAACGTGCGCCGTGGCGATAGTGATGCCGCGCTCTTTCTCTTCAGGCGCGTTATCTATGGAATCAAACGAACGTTCGTCCGCTAAACCTTTCTTACTCAAATACATTGTAATGGCGCTGGTCAGTGTGGTCTTACCGTGATCCACATGACCGATCGTTCCGATGTTTACGTGTGGCTTAGTCCTCTCATACTTTTCCTTAGCCATCTATCTCCTCCTCGCCTGACCCGTTTCGCGCAGGCTGCTGTTGTATTTCTCAGTCCAAGGTAAGAGCCCACGACCGGATTTGAACCGGTGACCCCGTCCTTACCAAGGACGTGCTCTACCGACTGAGCTACGTGGGCAAAATGCCCATCTAATTGTTTTCTCAGTAACCCTCTAACCCGCACCAAAACTACACGTGCAAGACAGCTTCAAAAGTTATATTACATACCCTTATCTGTCAAGCAAAAAAGCGCCTAAAATAAAATAATTTCAAGTTTTTTAGGCTTTTAATATGATAATCTGAAATCCTGCTTCTCCCCTCCTTTTTTCCGTCCTATTCCCTTCTAATTGGGAAAGAAAGAAGGGGTGATTCTCCCCTCCTTTCCCTGTCCGCATAGCATCATATCTACAGAACCATCTTCATCGTCCGGATTAATGTAGGGGACGCAGATCTGCGTCCCCTACCGCGTTCAACGGAAATTAATTAAGCAGGAACATCTTCCTCGTCTGGACGAATTCATCTAACCGCCAGACAGTTTGTCGGGCTGGGAACCCAGCGGAGTTGTCAGACCATTAGATTTATTTTAAATTCTCAAAGTCATTCTTAACTTAGAGCGGGAGACGGGAATCGAACCCGCATATCCGGCTTGGAAGGCCGGGGCTCTACCATTGAGCTACTCCCGCAGAACTAACAACTTCTGTGGAGGCGGATGGATTCGAACCACCGTAGGCATACGCCAACAGATTTACAGTCTGCCGCCTTTAACCACTCGGCCACGCCTCCTTTTGCGAGCCACCAGCAGGATTCGAACCCGCGACCTGAGGTTTACAAAACCCCTGCTCTTCCAACTGAGCTATGGTGGCTTTTACAGCTCAGTAATTTCATTCTGATTCGATATATAGTCAAGACAAAATTTCGGCGCCGGAGATCGGTTTTTCATTAAAAGATTAGCGAAACCGACTCCGTAAACAGGAGGTGATTTAATTCGATTTCAGATTTTAGGTTATGCGGCGCTCAATCGTTGCTGAGCGAGTAAATATAGTTCACTAAGTTCCAGAGCTCCTCATCCATGTCCTCAAAAGCATCCTGATAAGAGGGCATAGGGGTTCCGTCAAGGCCGCTTATGAGTGTGATATAGATAGCCTCCTGAGAAGAGCCTCTCCCATAGTTTTTTCCGATAGTGAGATCACGGGGTATCGAGATATTCCCGTCCTTATCTTTGAGCTCGTCCGCAGAAGGGCCGTCACCCCTTCCCGATTCACCGTGGCACTTCCAGCACTCGGCATCGATATAGAACTGCCTCCCGCGCATTATGCTTTCTCTCGTTACCCGGGGAGGCTCACTCACACTTATGACCGGAGGATTCTTTTCCTCAAGGAATTTATCCGAAAACGTCTTGATATAATGCACCAACCACCATCGCTGCTCCTCGGGCAAATCTTTCCACCTGATCATGGACGTACCGTGAATCCCTTTTGTGATGCTCTCGTACAGGTCCCAATCGGACGGGACAATTCCGCTGAGAGTCCGGCGGAACTTATATACTCCCTCGCTGAAATCCCTCGGCGCGGGAATAAGGAAATCGGCCGCAGGACCGTCTCCTTTTCCATCCAGTCCATGGCAATAAGCACATGTAACATCGTAGAGCTCCTTACCCTTACTAATCGCTTCCGCTGTCGGTTGACTATTCATTCCGTTGATCAATTCCTGTGAAAATGTGTCTGTCGAATCCAGGGCTGTAAATGCGAGCCCCGAAATAATCAGTAACCATTTCATATGACGTAACGGCGCTGATCTCTCTTTGCCGGTGTTATTTATTTTCCTGAACAATTTTATTCCTCCAATGATTTTAAAATGCGAGTACAAACATCGCCATGAACCAATTAGCGTCAACATCGAGTACCCTCCCGGCTGCACCGCTCGCCTTCCCTTCTGTCATATCGTCAAGCGGAGGATACCCAATCAGGTTGTCCTGAATTCCGGTCTCCAAAACTATGATGACATTCGGCTGAAAGTAGTAGCGTAAAGTTGCGGTATACATCTTTACACTGTTCTCGTCGCCGGTATTCGATAACAGCATCTGGTTCATCATTGGGTCTTCTAATTCAATCTGTTTATCGACGTTGACTATATCGTACTTGCCGGAGAACCAGATTTTCCTGAGGAATCGGTTGTCGGGAGATAATACCGAAAAAGGGAACTCCACTCCCGCAAATCCGCCTGAAAATTCGAAAGGCTGATCGCCGAATATCCGCCAGTCTATATCATCGTCCTTACCTCTTAACCATTGACCGAAAACGCTCAATCCCCTCGGAAAATCATACTTGAGGTCAAATCCTAATCTGGTAAAATTATCCGCCCTCACGCTCAAGTTTGACCCGCCGCCTATGTTTTGCCTTCCTTTATAATACAGAGCCCCTACCCTCAAACGGTCGTTCCGGTTGATAGCCGCCCTGAAGAATAAATCCTTGTCCTCGTTCGTATCGAGCAGATTGTTCGTTCCGTTGACAAACGCCACCTCGTAATCAAGGCGCAGCCTCATCGAACCGAGTCCGCCGTAAGCTGAAACTCCCAGCTGCCTCATATTGAGGTTGAAGCCGCCGGCCACCGGACTCAAAGAATAAACAAGGTTCGGGGACATCTCACTCGTCAGCTTCCTCAATGAGACAAACGGGACATCAAGGTGAAAGAATCCCAGCCTGACGTTGAGTTTGCCAGTATTCGAATTGGAAAAGAGATTGTTATACGTGATGAAAAATTGATGAAATTCCCAGTCCAGGTGTGTTCCGATACTCGCTACCGAACTGCCGCCGCCTGTTGAGCCGCCATGTCCGTCTTCCTCTTCTTCCCCTCCCGCTGTTATGTCAGCGTCTATGTGCATTTCTAAAAATGCTAAATAGGAAAGATGATCTCCCGCCGTTCCGCCGGAGAAGAGCTCGAAGGCGTTGTTGAAGGTATCGACGCTTAGCGTTTTACCGCTCGGTATGCCGGTGGTAGTTGCAACCGCCATGTTATTTGTCACGTTTTTTCTCATGAACATCGGATGCGGCATTCCTGATAACGGTAGAACGTCCTGCTGCCAGACAGGAGTCGGGTCCATCGTTCCGGGAGCCTGAAATCCGTTCCGGCGAAATGCCTCCCCGAATGCGTTTAATTTCGGGACAGCCGCATGACAGGTGAAGCAGCTCACACCATACTTCTTAGCAAACTGCGGTATTGAAAATCCACTATCTGTGAATGAAAAAAACACAAGTGATATCAACAAATACTTCGTCAGTTTCCTCAATGTCTAACTCCTTATTATATTAGTGGAAAAATCGTAATTGATTTGCCGCTTATTGTTCCCCTCCGGCTCAGTGGACCTCAATAATGAATTCTTTTTCTACCGTTTTACCCTCATGAGTGAAACTGCAGTGAAGCTCGTAAGTTGCTGCTGTCTCGAACACGTATTCGGCGCTATAGTGACCCATATGATCGGCTGACTCTACGAAGTCTAAATCGACTTCACCGGCGTCATTCGGAAGATGAATCTGACCGTGCATCGATAAACCGCCCATTCCGCCCGTATCATGTTCTTCCACGCTGATCTCCAGCTCAGTAGTGTCGCCTGCTGTTACAACCGCCGGAATTGTCGTAAGGGAGATTTCAAGTTCGCTATGCTCTTCTTCCGGGTCTTCAGCGCTTGAGCAGCCGAATAGAGCAAGACCGAGAGTAATTACAATTATGATGATTCCGTTTAACGGTTTCATTTTATTCTCCATAGTAGTATAACGGCGTTTTACACCCGGAATATCAATTACTGTGCCAGAACTAAATGGAAAACTGATTGTTTCCGCTAAATCCAATATTATTAAGGAAATAAGATTAGAGGATCAGTGTTTGTTTACTAATTCGAGCAGAGAAATATTCTTAAGAATGCGAAATTGTTTTTTCCATTATTTCTAATTTTAAGAATACTTATGTGACCCGTGTAACATGTGAATCACTGTTTTTTTGACCCTGCTCACAGATATGTCGTGTAAATCGCTTAAATAGTGTATAACGTGTCTTACGTCATATCAACTTATCTTCATACATATATCTTTGAGGCACAGAAGAGATAAGAAATAAGATAATTATGACAACAAAAATAAACAGAAGCGCAAGATTCGGATACGGATTCAATTATGGATTTCAGTGTCCAAAGATCCATGAAATTAATATTCAGACCGTTTAAAGCGATACAAAGGTAGAAGGGGTAACTCATGGGACAGCAACAATTACTTTTGATAGTACTCGGAACTATCATCGTAGGCGTGGCAGTGGTCGTGGGAATCAATATGTTCACAACGGGTGCTGTAAATGCGGAGCGAGATGCTTTGTTATAAGACGTCAATAACATTGCTTCAACAGCGGCTTCTTACTGGCGCAAACCTTCAGCATTAGGCGGCGGAAACAGGACGTTCGCGGGAGTCCCCAACGTGACGAGTTTTGGTGCGGATTCAACGAACGCCAACGGTAGTTTCGTGATGTCCGGTATTGCCAACTAGCCAGTTTGTACTCACTGCTACAGGTGCGAACGAAGGTGTGGTTATAGTAGCGACTATAACACAAGCCGGAGTTTCCGGCACACCAACTATTACTTTGCCATAAAGGATATGAGTTAACAGTTAACTGAATTTCTGATCCGGCGGTAGGACGCAGATCTGCCGCCGGAGACGAAGTCACCGATAACAGTAAGAATTAAAAGAGGAAAGCGCCATGAATGAAAACAAAACAACACTGATAGTATTGAGTTTAGCCATCTCCGGTATTTTAATCACAACAGTAATCGGATGGTACGTGATCCACCAGGTCCAAAAGGAAAACCAGGCGTTTCAGGAGAAAGTCTTCAGTCAGTATGAATATTTACTTGCTGATTTCGACATAGAACGTCGGGTTCTCCTAATGGAATTCAATAAACTTATGCAAGGAGTTCAGGAGATATCTCAAGCCTCCAAGGCTTACTGGAATACTCCCGTATCGAGAGGCATGGACGCGCCTAAATTCATCGGCGGATCGGACATCACCGCGTTCGCGTTAGATTCCACCTATGAATGGGGTACTTACGAGGTGGTAAATATAGAAAATGACCATTTTACACTGATCGCAAGAGGAAACTACACCGGATTGGAATTTTCAACTGTGATAAATAAGCATGGTATAGTTTCCTGGAAACCTGTGAAAATACCCGCATTAGATAGAGTAGGCAGATGAATCTGCTCTAAATTAGACTTCCCCAACAACCACACTGCCCCGCTGATTAAGGTTAATTTCATGGCGCACCCTATCGGCGGGGCAGATTCTTTTTAAGAGAAAAACTACGACCATATTTTCCGCTAAAGAATCAAATTGTGCAGTATATTGCCGTATTTAGAGCAAAGTGGCAGAATATTGCCGATATTATCACTAAATATCTAAAAAGAAGTTCCGAATCCCTGATATGCAGCCTTTGGTACGGCATTTGCTCTTGTTATTGACGCTTTAAAGTTACATCAATAATAGGAGAGGGAGGAGAGCGCAAATGGACGAAAAGGATCTCATCCATGCAGTAGCTTTGGAATGTGGCTTGTCCATGATTCAGACAGATAAAGTTCTTAATTCTTTAGCATCAAACATACAGATAGCGTTAAAGAATCAAGGAAGCGTTACCCTAAAAGGGTTAGGAACTTTTACAACTTCGGTTCAATCGAAGATAGCGGAAAGCAATCCCATGACCGGGGAGACGATTAGATACTCCATTACTCATGTCCCTGAGTTTCAACCGGTAAAAGAACTGCTGACTCCGGTAGAAGACCGACTTAGTCTGGATTAGCTCTCCCGGCTCCTCTCACTTTTTTATAATAGCCATCCTGTATTTTCGGTACTGCACGGCTATCGTTATCGCAATTTCTGGAGACAAAATTTCCCTCAAATGTAAGAGGCGAAGTCCCGATCCGAAGGTCACGAAGGACTCCCTTGGAGAGTCTCTTCGATAATTCGTCCGGCAGCCCGTCAGGAGCCACGGTATCCGGACTCGGAATGTCGCGCACTGACTGCCACAAATACGCCCTCCTTTTCAAGGAGGGGCATGGGGTGGTTTCTATTAAGAAAATTCCTATTAATCCCCTCTAAAGATGGGTGGCAGTTTATCCCGATTCTGTGTCGGGAGGGTGTGTAAAGAACCGCCCTGCATCCGGACAGGATTCTTCGTCATCCGCCAGCTGGCGGACTCCGCAGAACGACAGCATTTATTGTGGCGATGTCCCCAATCGCTTAATCGAATTCCATCCTTTTTTTGACTGTATCGATGACTTTTAATTCCATTTGATGATAGTCGGAATCCGCCAACGCTATCTCATAGAGAGATAGCAAAAGCATATTTTTCATTTCGCTTTCAAGATCAGGTAATGCCACCATACACCTTCTTCCGTAAATTAAAGCCTCTTCGATGTTCATTTTTGAAAAATCATCGAGTTCTCTTATGACGTCTTCCTCAGAAATGCCGTTCCTTTTGGTTACCTCTCTCAGCTTGTTAAGCTGCCGAAGGTCAATTTTCTCATCACATCCCGCTATCGCTATACATAGCCCTATAAACGCCTTTTCGGGCTTAAATATTCTATCCGCTTCTATCAGGTTCAATTTCTTCTTAATCCTCCTTCCAAACCAAGTTAATCGAGCATTTGGATTTTATTGTGTTCTGTATCAAAGAATTAAGACTAACAATATATATTTCAATACGTTACCTCTGTATTCTAATAGGGGATTTCTTCACAATTAGAAATGTATTGGGGTCTTTTAGCCCGGTCCCGAAGCTTCGGGACCGGGACTAATAGTTGCCTATCCTCACTTCTCACGCCGTTCACGGCGTTACTCCGGATAGCGGAAGGGCGTAAACGCCCTCGGGTTCTCATCAGTTATTATCACCCAGCCATAAATGGCTGGGCTACCAAATTCCTGACCGCCACAAATATCCCCTCCTTCCTCTGTCCGACTCCAGCCCGCCCGTCTGACCGCTTGCCGGGCAGGACATCGGTCTGGCGGGGATGCCAGGCGGGCAAGGAGGGGAAGACAAGGGATGGTTTCTCATTAAAATCCCATCTAATAAGATAAATATTCCGGGAATACCCCTGATATTTGAGAGTGAACACTTCTTAATATTTCTTCTTTCAAATCTCTATAATATTTGATATATTCAGCATTATTGATTTTTCATTCCGGAATTATGCAGCATTGTGAATTGGACAGCAACAGTAATTGGTTATCATATTATGCATGATAAAAACGTTCACATATATAAACACTATCGGGATTTTTCCAGCGAGGCAGCGGAATGACTGATATTGAAAGAACCAGGGCTGAGTTGGAGGAAGTGATCGAGGCTCTCCGGAACGAATTTGTCGGTGATTCAGCCGTTGAGCAGGATGCGGAAGAAGAATTCAGTATCTCCGACATTCAGGATGAGCGTCTTGAGGCGATATTCGAATTGGCTCCCGATGCATATTATTTGTATGACCTTAAGGGAAGATTTGTCGACGGAAACCGGATGGCGGAGAAGCTAACGGGGTATAAGCGAGAAGAACTGATAGGAAAAAGCTTCCTCAGCCTCAGTCTCCTTTCAAAGTCGGATATTCTTAAAGCCGCTAAACTTCTGATTCAAAATATGAGAGGGAAGCCTACCGGCCCTGATGTATTTACTTTTATTCGCTCGGATAACACAAGTATAGACTTAGAAGTCAGAACATACCCCGTGAAGATCGAGGGGAAAAGGCTTGTGCTCGGAATAGCAAGAGACGTCACTGAACGAAAACAGATTGAAGATGAAATTCGAACGCTCAACCGGACTCTTGAGAATAAAGTCTTGCAGGCGACAAAAGAACTCAAAGCCGCAAACAAGCAGCTTCATTCGGATATAAAGAGCAGGCTCAAGAAGGACAAGGAAGTAAAAGAGCAGGAGGAACACTTCAGGCATATCATCGACCACGCCAATGATCTGATCTACAACACCGACAAGAAAGGGAATATAACATTTTTCAATCCTACCGCGGTGAAGATCATGAGGCGTTCTGAAGAAGAATTAAAAGGAATAAATTATCTCGAACTAATAAGGAAAGATTATAAGAAAAAAGCCGAGGATTTTTACAAAGCTCAGATGAAGGAAGTAACCCCGAATACCTACTTCGAATTTCCCGCGGTAAGGGGCGACGGCTCAGAAATTTGGTTAGGCCAGAACGTTCAACCGATAATAAAAAATGGAAAACTTAAGGGTTTTCAAGCGTTTGCGAGGGATGTTACAGACCGCAAACGAACCGAGATCGCACTGAAAGAGAGCGAAAGACGGTACAGAGCGATCTTCGAAGATTCGAGAGATGTAATATACATCACCGGTCCCGATGGATACTTTATAGAAATAAACCAATCAGGACTTGATCTCTTCGGGTACACACGCGATGAAATAATGAAGATAAACGCCCGTGATATCTATCTGCATCCGGAAGACCGGGAGGATTTTGTCAGAGAGCTTGAGAGAAACGGTTACGTCCTTGATTACGAACTTAAACTGAAGCGGAGAGACGGCACGTCCATCGACTGCCTGCTATCTTCAACCATCCGCCCGTCATCCGACGGTAAGGTGCTGAGATATCAAGGAATTATAAGAGACATAACCGAACACAAAAAAGCTGAAGAAGCCCTCCTCGAGACGGAAAGAAGATTCCGCGAACTACTTGAAAACCTGAAAATGATCGCTGTACTGCTTGACCTTGAAGGGAAAATAGTCTTTTGCAACGATTTTGTCTCCGAACTTACAGGGCATGATAAAGCAGAACTGCTCGGCAAGAACTGGTTCGATATCTTCGTTCCTGAAGATGAACGGGAAATGAGAAGAACAGAGTTCAGAGACAACATAAAGTCCGGGACTATTCCGATACACCATGAAAATGTAATTATCACGAAGGAAAACAAGAGAAGGAATATTTCCTGGACGAACACTACTCTGAAGGATTCCGGCGGTAATGTATTCGGCACAGCCAGTATCGGTTCTGATATGACCGATAGGCTCAAAGCCGAAGAACAGCTCCGGCATGCTCAGCGGATGGAAGTAATCGGAAAACTTGCCGGAGGTATCGCTCACGATTTTAACAACGCCCTGACACCGATCCTTGCACTCTCTCAGATGCACCTTTCAAGGCTTTCGGATGACGACCCCGTCAAAAAGGCGCTGAGTACGATAAACAAGAGCGCAACACGGGCTACAAAACTTACGTCAAGGCTGATGGCTTTCGGCAGGAAACAGGTTCTGGAACCCCATGTTTTAAATATCAATACCACGCTGATGTCGATCGGGGATCTGTTACAACGATCCGTCGGCGATGATGTTAGACTGAAGATAAAGCCGGGCGCGGGATTGTGGAACGTCAAAGCCGATCCGATACAAATGGAACAGGTACTTCTTAATCTTGCCATAAATGCAAAAGATGCGCTTGGGAGTTCGGGACAGGTTACTATAAACACAGAGAATTATACTCTAAACCGTTCTTCTTCAAAATATAGCCTCGATCTTGATCCCGGAGAGTACGTGTTGATATCGGTTATCGACGACGGACCGGGAATTGAAGATGAAATTAAACAGTATATTTTTGAGCCTTTTTTCACCACTAAGGAAATGGGACAGGGAACCGGACTCGGTCTGTCGGTCGCGTATGGCATTATCAAACAACATGATGGCGAAATCATTTGCGAGAGCCAGGTAGGATCCGGCACAACCTTCAAGATTTTCCTGCCGCGAGTTGACAAACCCGTCGAGGAAGTAAAGCATGAAGCGGTTCAGGAAGACCTGCGGGGAGAAGAAACTATTCTACTCGTCGAGGACGACGACGAAGTCAGAGAGGTATTAAGGGAAATCTTAAAGGACATCGGGTACCTCGTTATCGAAGCTGCGGATGATAAACAGGCTACCAAGATTTCGAAGAAATTCAATAATGAAATTCATCTACTCCTGACCGACCTTATACTTCCGGGCTTGAACGGGAGAGAGCTTTCCGAGAAACTCGCCGAAAAAAGAAGTGATATGAAAGTACTTTTCATATCCGGTTATTCGGAAGACGTAATCGCAAAACACGGTATTCTCGATGAAGGACTCTCCTTTCTGCAAAAACCTTTTACCGCTTCTCTGCTGAGTAAAAAAGTCCGGGAAGTCCTCGACGGTTAATGTAACTCTCCGCCTCCGAATAAGTTATGCTCCGAATCAATTCTGAAATTTCTATCAGTGATAATGAAATCAGTTTCGGTTTTAGCCGCTCTTCCGGTCCCGGCGGGCAGAACGTCAACAAGGTCTCCACTGCCGTCCAGCTCAGGTTTGATATAACGGACTCCCCTTCCCTGCCGGATGACGTCAAAAATCGTTTGATAAAACTCGCCGGGAACAGAGTAACAGACGACGGTATCCTCTTGATTGACGCCCGGCGTTCACGCTCACAGTCCCAGAACCGTGAAGACGCGCTCGAACGGCTGAAAAATCTCATACTCAAAGCCCTTTATAAGCCTAAACAACGCAAAAAAACCAGACCGACGGCGGCATCGAAAGAAAAACGGCTGAAACAAAAGAAAGCGCGCAGCAAACTAAAAGACTCCCGCAAGCGGGTTGACGAAACTGATGATTGAAACCGATAGGGAACGATTATGTGCGGTCAGGATAAATCCTGACTCGCACTTACGTCATCGCGAGGAGTCCCGAAGCTTCGGGATCGGGACGAAGAAGCCTGCCCGACTAATGTCAGGCCTGTCCGACAGCCAAGCGGGCGGGCGATCACATGAATTCGAGGCGGAGATAGTTTTATTGTCTCCACAAATGTAGAGGACGCAGATCTGCGTCCCCCTCGGATGCGGTCATTGTTTGTGTCAAGAAATCCCGTCCGATTGTAGGAGCACACCTCCCCGCCAGACCAATGTCGGGCTGGTCATTAGAGGGGATCTTATCACATCCTTGATGTGATGATGTGTAGAGAAGGGTTTGTGTCGAAGACACTCCTTCGGAAAAACCCTCCCTTATCCGCGGGCAATTCCTGAATTGCCCCTACAAACTCCCTCTTAGTGTAGCGCAATCACCCTGAGCGGAGTCGAAGGGTGCCTGCGTTATTCCGCCGGAAATCGGGGATTATCCCTATGAAGAAATAAAACCATTAAAATGGTTTTGCATTTTTAATCCTCCAATTAACCCCTGACTTAAGTCAGGGGTCAATGATATCTCCGAGAAACCAATTCAACCGTTTCAACGGTTTTTATGTGCGGTCAGGGCAAGCCCTAACCCGCACTCAATAATACTTTCCGGCTCTTTCCGAATAACGGATCGTACAGGTCAGACCCCTTAAACCATTTCCTTAACTGAATCAGACTAAAATCAATAGAATTACATTAGAACATCGGGTAGTTAGAGTAAATAATTCAAAATAATCTATTCCCTGAAAGCGTTATTTATAAAGGGTTTTTCTCTCAATTAGGGATAATAATTCAAATATATATCACTTTTTCCTTGACACTAGATGGGTAATAGTGTATGTTCAGGGGTAGTTGTGGGTAATTAAACCTTTTTAACACAAAAAAAGCGGTGAAAAATGACACCTGAACCTAATTCTTTTTTAGGAGAATATCGTTACACGATAGACGAAAAAGGTCGTGTCAACATACCCGCGCCGTTCAGAAAGATACTCCACCCTGCTAATAACAAGACTTTCGTAGTAACTAAGAGTATTGCCAAAGATAAATGTCTCGTCGCAATGCCGTTTGAAGATTGGCTGCAGTTCGAAGAAAATCTGATTCGAAAACTACTCAGGATGAACCCGGTCGACCAGCGATGGTTGAGAGATCTGGCTCGATACGCAACAGTTTGCAGGCACGACAGCCAGGGCAGGATAACTATACCCCAAAACCTTCTCGACGTCGCCGGCTTGAAAAAGGAGGCTGTAATCATCGGAATGCTGAAACAAATAGAGATTTGGGACCCGGAAGAGCTTGAAAAGAAGAGTTCGGACGAGGAACAATTGTCCGAGGAACAATTGGCGGCTCTTGCCGAAAAGATAGTTTTATAGTTGATGCCGCCATGGGGCACGACGACAACGTTGATTCGTGGCACACCCCTGTAATGGCGGATGAAGTAAAGAACTTACTTATTACGAACCCCGACGGGGTTTACATAGACGGTACGATAGGAGGAGGAGGACACGCTGGTAGAATCCTCGAATCCTTAAGCAGTAAAGCACTTTATGTGGGTATAGACAAAGATGCGACAGCAGTTGAACGGTGCAAAAAACGATTTACAGATTCCCCGACACCGACAAAGGTGTTCCAGGGTAACTTCGCGATGATGACCGGGATCGCCGACCGGTTGGGCATTGAGGGCGTTGACGGCGTCCTGTTCGACCTCGGCGTTTCCTCCGCACAAATAGACAAACCCGAACGCGGCTTCTCCTTCTCTTCAGACGGTCCGCTCGACATGAGGATGGATCAAGGTTCGGGATTCCCGGCGCACGAACTCCTTAATTCACTGACAGAAAAGGAGTTAGCGGATTTGATTTATGAATACGGTGAGGAGAGGCACAGCAGGAAAATAGCCTCGGCAATCTTGCAGGCTCACCGAATTTCTCCGGTTAATACGACCTCCGAACTTGCTTCAATAGTGGAAAGAGTGATTATGGGTAAGATGAAAACCAAATCGCTCGCAAGGGTATTTCAGGCGCTGCGAATCGCGGTAAACGATGAATTGACGAGTCTCTCTGACGGACTCGTCTCTGCCGTTGACTTATTGAGGAAGGGCGGCAGGATAGTCGTCCTCTCTTACCACTCGCTTGAAGACAGGATAGTCAAAAGGTTTTTCAGGGAGCAAGCGACTGATTATATATACGATCCGGCGGCTCCTGTCGACCAACCGGCAGGTACAAGACGCTTGAAGATCCTCACTAAAAAAGTCATGAGGCCTTCGGATTCAGAGGTTAAAAACAATCCGCGCTCACGGAGCGCGCGGCTAAGGGCAGCAGAGAGGATTTGAATGGCTAAAATCAGGATACCGTCCAAAAAAACGAAGAAAGAGGCTTCGGCGTTCACTTTCGTAATGGTTACGATCTTCGCTTTCGGTCTGATGATAGGCTATGTGCGGCTGAACAACGAGGTAACGTCCACCCTCAACCGGATCTCCCAACTGAGTAAAGAGTCGGTGCATAAGAAGGCGTCGATTAAACTGCTCAAAGCCGAGGTAGCGATTCTCTCGCGGGCGGACAGGATAACGAGTTTCGCACGGGAGAATCTGAGCATGGTTTTTCCGGCTCCACAATCTATAACACTCGCCGCAAAGTTAAATTTGAATAGTGTAACTCCCTATGAGTAAGCCATTTAAAACTATAAGCGAAAGTATAACTATTAGTGTAATGACGAGAGGCACCAGAGTCAGGCTTGGATTTTTATCAGTGCTTACTCTCGCTGTGTGGCTCTTGATAATGGCGAAACTATTCTGGATTCAGGTTATAAATCACGAGGACCTTCTCTCCGTCCGCGACAGTTATTATAAACAGGAAATACTGCTTGAAGCCGAAAGAGGCGTCATTACGGACAGGAACGGTACTCCACTGACAATGAACCTCCCTCATTTTGACATCGGCGCCCACCCTCCCGTTGTAGAGAACCCGAAACTCATAGCGAAATCTTTCAGCGAGCTGTTCGGTAAACCCGAATCCTATTATTCCGAAAAACTTTCAAGCAGTAAAAACTTCGTATGGATGGAGCGGAAAGTTGCTCCCGCTGCCGGACTCAACATTATAGCAAGGGATTTTAAGGGTATATCGGCTATAAAACAGTCGAAGAGGTACTATCCATACGGCGACATCGGAGCGCAGACGATCGGGTTCACCGACGTTGATAATCTTGGCATCGAAGGAATAGAGAAATCTTATGACGATTTCCTCCGCGGCGTTGACGGCAGGAAAATCTTTCAGATCGACGGAAAAGGAAGAGATATATCCGGACTGCTCTCCCGAACGACCGAACCTGTGCCCGGCGGTGAAGTCCGTTTAACGATAGACCTCGAATACCAGACGATACTGCAGGAGGAGCTGAACAGCGCTTATTTGAAAACAAAGGCTGATAGGGTAACAGGAATTCTGCTTCAGCCGCAAACCGGCGATCTGCTTGCCGTCGGCAGCGCCCCCGGATTCACTCCGAACGACCGCACAAGTTATCCGGTGGCGAATTTCAGGAACAGCGCGATCACCGATACGTACGAACCCGGTTCAACTTTCAAAATAGTAACCGCGACCGCCGCCATAGCAAATAATCTTTACACTGAGTCCGACCTGATTTTTTGCGAAAACGGAAAAATTAACATAGCGAACGTCTCAATAACCGATCACAAGCCGTATGGATGGCTCACTTTCGAGCAGGTGTTTTATAATTCAAGCAACGTCGGTGTGATAAAGATAGCGCAGAACGTAGGGCGGGCGGGCATCTTCAATACCGCGAGAGCGTTCGGTTTCGGAACGAAGACGGGTATTTCGCTCGACGGGGAGGCGACGGGTATATTACGCGAGATGAAGAAATGGTCCCACCTTTCGCTCGCTGAAATCGCCATAGGATACGAGGTATCGGTCTCCCCTTTGCAGCTTGCGATGGCATACGCCGCGGCGGCAAACGGAGGATATCTTCTCCGTCCGAGAATCATACTCTCCGCTACCTCCGGCGACGGCACAAGAAACTTCTCCGATGACATTACCGTTATCAGGCGCGTCATGGAACCCGAGACAGCCGCTAAGCTGAAAGAGCTGCTGCTCGGTGTGGTCACAGTGGGTACCGGAAAGAAAGCGTATATAGAAGGTTTCAGGGTCGCCGGGAAAACCGGCACATCCCAGAAGCTCATAGACGGAAAATATTCAAACGAGTATTACGCCTCGTTCGTAGCGTTCCTCCCCGCCGACGATCCCAAATTTCTATGTCTTGTCATGGTCGATAATCCGAGGACTAACCTGCCGTACGGCGGTGAAGTGGCGGCGCCGGTGGTTAAAAATATCTTTACGAGAATTGCGAATTCAAACCCCCGGCTGATAACCTCTAAACCTCCGAGAAAGATTGAGAGAATAGACGGCAATAAAGAGAGCCGCATAATTTACGCATCTCAGCCGGTAAGCCTGGCGACGGTCAGTTTCAATCAGCCCAAGCGTGAAATAAGAAAATTTGACGTTATGCCGGATATAACCGGTTTGAGTCTCAGAGCCGCGCTGAAGATTCTTGGAGAATATAATCTGAACGCAAAGTTCTCCGGCGGCGGAGTAGTGCTTCGTCAGAACCCTGCGGTGGGAAAGTCTATACGCGCGGGAAATCTGGTTTTACTAACGATGGAGAACGCCCCGGAGTGAGCGTCACGCACTCGCTACACGAAATTATGAAAGGAATTGAGCATACCCAAATAACAGGAGGCGACGTCGAGGTGAAAGGGATTTCATACGATTCGCGGACACTCACGAAGGGCGAAGTATATTTTGCTCTCGAAGGGGAAAACTTCCACGGCGCTGAATTTATTCCCGGAGCAGTCGAGAGAGGTTGCAGCGCTGTAGTTTCTTATGAGATAGGCGAAACGGTTCCCTCTGTGCCGACATTGAAAGCGGTCGATTCCCGCCTTGCTCTCGCCCTTGCGTCATCCGCTTTCTACGGACATCCCTCAAAAGAACTGAAACTCGTCGGAATAACGGGCACAAACGGCAAAACTTCCGTCTCGCATATCCTGCGACATCTCCTGCAGGATTCCGGGAATCAAACCGCACTGCTCGGAACAATCGGGAACGATTATGGCCAGGGGCTCGAAAAATTCCCTCTGACCACCCCCGAAGCGCCCGAGCTGAACCGGTTTCTCCGAAAAGCGGTTAATGCGGGCTCTACGCACGCCGTGATGGAAGTATCATCCCACAGTCTTATCAAGAAGAGGACCGCCGGGCTCGATTTCGACGTTGCTGTTTTCACGAACCTCACACACGACCATCTCGACTTTCACGGCGATTTCGATTCGTACAAGGCCGCAAAAGGAATGCTCTTTGAGGGCTTGAAAGACACCGCGGTCTCAATACTGAACGAAGACGACAATGCGTTCGATTACATTAGTTCCGTCGCCCGGACGAAAATCCTTACGTATTCTATGATAAACAATTCCGCTGATTTTTTTGCGGTCAGGGAGCCGGCGAACGGTGAACAGAATAAACGAGTGAAATTATATTTCTCCGGCGAAAAACAAGTGATCGACTCTCCTTTAACAGGCGAATTTAACGTTTATAATCTCCTTGCCGCGTGCGCGGCAGCGGCTTCATTAGGCGTCAGTCCGAGTGAGATTGCAAAAAGCCTGAGCTCTCTCCCGCAGATTCCCGGAAGATTGGAACGGATCGATTCGCCCGAAGGCGTCATCGTACTGATAGATTACGCCCATACACCCGACGCTCTTAAAAACGCGATGAAAGCAGCACGGGAACTCGTAACTCCTTCCGGTGGGAAGCTTATAACTCTTTTCGGCTGCGGCGGAGACAGGGACGTGGAAAAGCGGCCGCTGATGGGTGAACTCTCCTCCACCCTCTCCGATTTGACTGTCATCACATCCGACAACCCCCGGAGCGAACCTCCCGATGTGATTATCAAGGATATCGAGAAGGGTATGAAAAGCGGAGCGCAGTTCAGATCTATCGAAGACAGGAGGATGGCGATCGTGTATTCTCTCGAAGAAGCCTCCTCGGGTGACGTTGTGCTGATAGCGGGGAAAGGTCATGAGGATTATCAGGAGATAGGCGGCAAAAAGAACCCCTTCAGCGACCGTGATATCGTAAATGAATTACTCAAGAAGGCGGAGTGAACGGATGAGTATTACACAACATATAAAACCCACACTAAGAGTGTGGCGCAGTCATCAGGCGACAGCATGATGCCTGCGAATTCCGACATCGACAGAGATGTAGGGACAATTCACGAATTGTCCGGAAGTGTAACACCCCCCGTCTTCGCCTACAGCGAATCCACCCCCCTCAAGGGGGGAAATAATGCATTTCCGTGGCGTTCAGGGCTTGCCCGTCTGAACAGCATAGCCGGACAGGCCCTGATGCCGAATGGGATTCTTCGCTCCGCTCAGAATAACAGCGTTAGGATGAACAAAGAGAGCTCG
>JADFGO010000037.1 GCA_022567655.1 Candidatus Neomarinimicrobiota bacterium | reverse complement strand
CCTTTCATCGCCGTTTGTATCCGCAATTCGTAATATCCCCTTGACCGTATTTGCTATAAATATATCCAGAGTAATGTCATCTCTTTCAATACTGCCTGTCGTAACTATTGTGCTGTCAAATATCGGACTGAGGTCATTGAAGATAGTAATATTTGTGACGTACAGATTATCTTGATCCGGTTTAGTTCTACCGAAAAACGGAAGCTCAATATTAGCTGCTGAAGTCTCGCTGAATTTAGTAATCTCGTCAATGATGGTTATTATGCTTTCACCCGAAGAGAGCAGAGTGGCTTTCGCGTGGTTGTAGAGAAGATCGCTGTTCAGCGGGTCTGTTAATAGTCCAAGCGCAAACAGGCTTTCAGCCGCATCAAAATCCCCGTCGAACATAAAATCCAATCCCTCTTCCAAAAAGTCCTCCCCTTCATCAGGAGAGCTTGTCCAGCTGAAAATGTTGCAGCCTGTAAGGGTCATTGTCAAAAAGAGTAGGCCTAATAGACTGATTCCTGCTCTGAGCTTCATTATAGTTCTCCCTGCTTAATTAAATCGATGAAATGTTTATTATATTCCCGGTACTCCGGGTGGGTCAAAAGAAAATATCAAGCCCACGTTGATTGCCGAATACTCACCCAATGAATAATCTCCATTGATGCCTAAGAACGGAAATAACGTCCACCTTAATCCACCGGTGAATCGCAGTTGGTTTTCACCTTCCACGTTCACTTTGATGTCAGCTCCGATTCCATCTAATTGATATGTGATATCCATATCCGTCGATTCGAACTGAGCGCCTAAATACACAGTCAGCATAGGAACGCTTTTACTCAGACGGAGATTGAAAGCCTTGTGGGACGATTCGAGGATATCGCCGACCTTAAAGCTCTGAAACATGAACCCGGCTGACAGCTGAGGCAACAGAGGAATTGGAGCGGGGAAATACTGGTCGAGACTATGGGATAACCCGAACCCGATAAGCTCGAGCTTGCCGATATCCTCACTCAGTTCAATTGCCGGAAGGTATCGAAAGTTCAGCTCCGTTCCCATTAACAGTCCTATGGAAACCTGCGGAACGGCAAAAAACACAGTTCCTTTATCCAAACCGTGCGGTAAGAACGCGTTGGAGCTTGCGCCTCCGAACACTGTCGGAGAATTCTTTATAGAATCACCGCCTACTACCGCTGTGTAAGACAGTCCATCATCAGGTATCGAAATTATCATTGCCCTGATGCCAATGTCGAAACCCGGAAGTCCGTGGATCTTTGCCGTATGATAAATTCCCGAATTTATCGCCGTTCCGAGGGCGGTCGCAAAGGGTTGGACGTATCCCGGTACGTTTTCTTTGGCGAGCGATTCAATAAACGCTTCAAAATCAGGTTTGGTGGTATCCTGTGCTTGACTCTCATTGGGCGTTAAAAACGAAACCAGTATAATAAGACCTAAAATTCTGTAACATATGTTCATGAATTCACTCTCCCGCTAATTGGTATCCAATTTCTTTATGGGCAACAAGGTAACTCCATATATAAAAAATTGTCAAGCTCTTTAACTGCTAATATCTTTAATAGTTTCCGGGTTTCTGCATTTTTATCTGAAGGTGTATGTATATTCATGGTTAACAGTTGCTCTATATTTAACATCAGACCCATTTCAGAAGCATAAGTAATCTGTTGTCACTGCATCTCAGATGACTTATACTGACAACGATATCAGGAGTGTTAACAGATGGGTTTTTCATGCGGCATAGTCGGGTTGCCGAACGTCGGCAAGTCAACTATTTATCAGGCGCTGACTTCAACGGAAGTGACAATAGAGCCGTACGCATTTTCCACAATTACTCCTAACATAGGGGTTGTGGACGTTCCCGATGTGCGTCTTGAGCATATAGCACAGGTAATCAATCCGGATAAAATAGTCAACACAACCTTGAACTTCGTCGACGTTGCCGGCCTCGTTGAAGGCGCTTCGTTGGGAGAGGGAATGGGGAACCAGTTCCTCAGTCATATTCGCAAGGTTGACTCTATCGCTCACGTGGTTCGTTGTTTTGAAGACGATAACGTCCCGCATGTGTCCACCGAGCTGAACCCGAAAAGAGATATAGAAGTTATCGAGCTCGAGTTGCTGCTGAAGGACGTGGAGACTCTTGATAAAAGAATCGAAAAGACAAAAAAAACAGCCAAGGGGGGAAATAAAAAAGAGAGCGAAGAGGTTGAGTTCTTAACCGGGTTCAGGGACGAAATAAACGAGGGGATACCCGCCCGCAGCATCCCTGTGGATGATGACGAGCAGGATTTGATCGACCAGTTGTTCCTGCTCTCTTCCAAACCGTACTTCTTCGTGGCAAACATCGGGGAGGGCGCAATCGGAGACGACAACTATGCATTGTTGAAACAGGTTTCTGAAGCCGCTAAAGAACGGCAGGTTCCCATTATCACTCTTTGCAGCAAATTAGAGGCTGAATTGGCTGAGATTCCGCAGAAAGAAAGAGCTGCTTATTCGGCTGAAATGGGAATTACCGAATCCGGACTGGATAATATTGTAACTATCGGTTACGAGCTGTTGAACCTGATAACATATTTTACTACGAAATCTGACGAAGTTAAGGCATGGACCGTTATCGAGAGCAGTGAAGCGTCCGAAGCGGCAGGGAAGATCCACTCGGACATGGAAAAGGGATTTATCAAAGCGGACATTATCAAGTATGAAGACCTGATCGAGTTCGGATCCGAGTCAGCTGTACGCGATCAAGGCTTGGTGATGACGGTCGGTAAAAATCACATTATCGAAGATGGAGATATCCTGCACTTTAAATTCAGATCTTAGATTTAAACATCAACGAAGACAAAATCACTTTTCCATTTTTCCAATTCTTTTAACTATTTTCGCTAATGATCTTCTGGCGGGGTTGAAACTTGGATTTATACTTAAACACTCTTCGTAATCCGTTTTTGCCCTAAGCAGGTCACCCGCCTTTTCATATAGCATTCCCCGCCGCCAGAAAGATGCAGGATATGAAGGGTCAGATTTCGCTCTCGGGCTGGAAATATAACGGGAGTAAATATTGACACCGGTGGACAGGCTGTCTCCTTCAAACAGATACGTCAAACCGAGCTTATAGAATACTTTGAGAGAATCATCAGGGGACATGATCTTTATCAGTCTGAGCTGTTTCCGGGCGGATAACCTGTTTATGCTCATAAGTATGTTTGTCTTCGTCCAGCGAACGTTTAAATCAGTGCTGTCGTGGGCTATCGCAAGCTCTATCTCCTTTTCAGCTAGATTATTTTCCCCTAACGAGAGATAATAATTCGCTTTCATTTCCGATCCCCTGAAAGGATCCAAACTTTTGATGTGTTCCAATTCCTCTTCCGCCTTTTCCCTCGATCCTCCTGCAATTTTCGGTGAACCTGAATAGAAATTAAACAGATCCTCATGTGTTCTGATATAATCAGGCATGAGCTCCGCCGCCCTTATAAAATGTTTTTTAACGTCACCGACGAGAAACGCCGCTCTGAACTTCGAAGAATTTTTTGCCTTTAACCCGAACGCCCGTCCAAGCCAATGGTGAGCCATACCTGAATTTTCTTCTGCCTTGACCGCTTTCTTTCCCCATTTAATGGCTTTGTCCCAATCATTCTCGCTTATCCAGTACATACATAATATTCTATATCCTTCGCTTTTCTCCGGAAATTTGTCAATTAGAATCTCGCCGAATTCTCCTACGCTGTCGAGCTCGCCAACCCAGAACAGCCTGTCAGCCCGGCTCACCATGTCCGTGTATTCATTGTCCACCGGACTTGACTGCCCTTGAGAGCTGAAAAGCATCAATGCTGAAAGAAGTATTACAATCACTATATAGGAGTCTCCCTCTTTCAAATTAAGAGATAAATAAGAAAAAATCTTTAAGTTATTTTTGCTCATCCTTTGCCTCATTGCTTATTATCGGCAAAGAATTTATTATCTCAAATATCAACGCCCGATCTTTCTTCGAAAGATGTACCCATACAAAATAATCGGAAATAGACTCAAAAACTAATTTTACATGCATTAACGTAGATTTTTACCGCCGTTAAACCTATATACTTTTATAGTTTGGAAATGCGGTTAACACCTGATATATTTTTCTCTCTGATTAACAACATAAGTGCAGGAATGAAAATTATAAGAATAGGCGTGATTGGTGTCGGGCATTTAGGCTCTTACCATATCCGCAATCTTCTGGAGATAGAAGACGTCGAGGTCGTCGGATTTTTCGACATAGATGACACGACTGCCTCAGAAGTAGCCGGTTCTACCGGACTGAAATCATTCAATTCGAGGGAAGAATTATTCGCTGAAGCGGAAGCCGTATCGATCGTAACTCCGACGAACACACACTACGAAATTGCGGTTTCGGCATTTGAGCATGGACTCAACTTGTTCATCGAAAAGCCGATCTGCGATAATGTCGAAGATGCGCGCAAATTAGTCGAAATCGCCAGAGAGAACGGCAGGACTATACAAGTTGGACACATCGAAAGGTTCAGCGGGACTTATAGAGCGCTAACCGGAATGAACCTTAAACCGATGTTCATCGAATGCCACAGGTTGATGCAGTTCCAACCCCGCAATTTGGACGTTGCGGTAGTCCACGACCTGATGATTCACGATATCGACCTCGTTTTACACATGAACGGTTCTAAGCCTGTCAAAGTAGACGCCAATGGAGTCTCGGTCATATCGGATAATGTGGATATCGCCAATGCCAGACTGACGTTTGAAAACGGATGCGTCGCCAATCTCACAGCAAGCCGAATCAGCCAGAAGGGAATGAGGAAGATGAGGATATTTCAGAAAAATTCTTATATCACGCTCGATTTCTTAAAAAACGAAACCCGCATTTACGGTTTGGGTTCCGAAAATTCTCAGAGTAGAGGAATCAAAGTTTCTGAAATACAGTTAGGTGATGAATCAAGAGGCATCTATCTCGATTCTCCCGATATAGTCGAGGAGAATCCGCTCTTAGCGGAGCTCACCGCGTTTGTTAACTGCATTCGAAACGATGAAGAACCTGTGGTAACAGGTGAAGACGGTTTGGCGGCACTTGAAACCGCGTCGCAAATCATAACGTCGATAAATAACAGTTCCATGTAATATCCCGATGCCCTTTCGCATTAGTAAATCGTGAAATCAGATTCTATCCTTATAGTTGCGGGCGAAGTCTCCGGAGATATCCAGGGCGCAA
The DNA here is from genome assembly GCA_022567655.1 of Candidatus Neomarinimicrobiota bacterium. Taxonomy (NCBI): domain Bacteria; kingdom Pseudomonadati; phylum Fidelibacterota; species Fidelibacterota bacterium. Next base: position 13,843 of record JADFGO010000037.1, on the reverse strand, counting down.
AGCTTGTCGTTGAGTTAAAAGAGCTATCCCCCGGAATCAAAATAACCGGCATCGGAGGCGATAATATGAAGTCAGCCGGAGTCGATCTTCTTCATCATGTGCGTGAAATGTCGTTTCTCGGTTTTAGTGAAATTATCAAACATCTTCCGTTTATCAGAAGAGTGTTGAACGAGTTGACACACTGGATAGAGATGAATCGCCCGAGTGCCGTAGTCTTGATCGACTATCCCGGTTTCAACTTAAAATTAGCCCGAAGAGCAAAAAAACTCGGGTGTAAGGTTATCTATTACATCAGCCCGCAGATTTGGGCATGGGGAAAGAGCAGGATAAAAAAAATCGCCCGTTTCGTGGATCTGATGATTGTCGTATTCCCTTTTGAGGAAAAACTTTACAAAGACTATGGGATTAACGTGGAATTTGTCGGGCACCCGATGCTCGAAGGGCTGGATAATACGAGCACAAAGGCAGAATTTTTTGAAAAGCATAAACTCGATGAAAGAAAAACTTTAATCGGATTATTGCCCGGCAGCAGATTGCAGGAAGTGGAAAAACTATATCCGACAATGCTCGAAGCCGTAGAGAAAATGAGAAGCAACTCAACTGAATTACAATCCGTAACCTCTCTTTCGCCCGCCCTTGATAAAGAAATTTACTCAAGTATAGAACAGGGTAAATACGCCGTCCATTCAACAGATACTCATGACGTCATGAAACACTCTGATCTGCTCATCGTGGCTTCGGGAAGCGCAACGCTCGAATCAGCCTTTTTCGGCACTCCGCTGATCATAGTTTACAGGTTATCGCCGATTTCCTGGTTCCTTGGAAATCTGCTTGTAAACATAAACAGCATCGGTCTGGTTAATATCGTGGCAGGTGAAAATATTGCTCCGGAGATTCTACAGTCCGATCTGACAGCGGATAGACTCGCCGAAGAAGCTCTTTCTATCATAACGAACGATAATATTTCGAGTGCGATGTCGGACAAGTTATCCGGGGTTAAAAAACTTCTCGGGGAACCGGGGGCATCGATGAAAGCCGCAAAATCAATATTACGAAATATAGCATCTTAGAAAGGAGATAATCCGATCTCCTTCGTAATCAGAGCCATACTTTTCTTCCCCCTTCTTTTTCCTCTTTCGCTGTTGTACAGGAGTGTCATTTTCCTGAGAAATTTTCTATATGATGTTAATGTCCTCCCTGCGAAGAAGGTCGATGCATTCGTGATCAGCGTGGGTAATCTATCCACCGGAGGGACCGGAAAGACCCCCCTGGTTCTATCGCTTATTGAATCGCTTTCCTCTCAGGGAAAGATACCGGCTGTTCTGTCGAGAGGGTACGGAAGAACCGGCAGCGGGCCGAAGTTTTACGGTTCCTCAACTTCCATAAGCGATTGGCGTGAATCAGGCGACGAGCCGTTTTTGATTAAAAATAGGATTGGTGAGATAACAGTTGTAATTGACTCTGTCAGGTACCGCGGCGCCATGGCGGCGGTAGATAATGGGCAATCTGAAATTATAATTCTCGACGACGGCTTCCAACACAGAGGAATCCACAGAAATTTGGACATTGTCATCGTGGATACGAACGAAAAACTAAAGAACCGTCTTCTTCTTCCGATAGGACGATTAAGAGAGCCCTTGAATTCCCTCAGGAGGGCTGACGTTGTAGTTGTGATGGGTGAAGAAACGGAAGCAAAAAGTTTCCGAAAGTATTTACGGAAAGATGCCGTTATTTGCGGTGGATTGAAAGAAGCGGATAAGATGATCAATATACAGACAGGCGAAGAGATCGGTTTTTCGAGATTAAAGGGAGCGGGACTAACGGCATTTTGCGGTATCGGTAATCCCGAAAGTTTCCGCGATTTACTCACTTCCTTCCAGCCGAAAAATGTTTCATTTTTATCGTTTCCCGATCATCATGCTTACACAACATCGGATTTTGATAGAATTAAGTCTCAACACGCTGCCTCGAACTCTGAATTTCTTTTGACCACCGAGAAGGATTCTATAAAACTTCCTTCAAACTTTTTAGGGGAGACGGACGTATATTATTTGAGGATTAAGTTCAGTCTGACATGGGGTAAAGAATCTTTTGACACCCTGCTGAATAGTCTGTTGCTGTCCGGCTGAATTGTGAGGTAGATGACATTGCATATTGGAAAGAATGTTTATATATTGGCAGTCCTTGGAACGAATAATGGGATCGAGTAGTTTAATTGCAAAACGGAACAGCAGCACAAATTTTTGAAATTTGAAGGAATTTTGATGAAGAGACGTATCCAAATATCGGCGATTATCGTATTAAGCTTCGTATTGGGTTTTGCCGGCAATCAGGTCGTTCATTCCGCTTCGGACCTGTACCTCAAGTTGGAAGTTTTTGAGAACATCATCCAGATTATGAACCGATACTATGTGGAAAAAGTGGATTGGGATAAAGTCATGAAAGGCGCCTATCGCGGAATGATGTCTCAGCTCGATCCGCATTCGGTTTATATCGACAAGGAGAAATTCAAAAAGAGCGAAGAAAGTTTTGCGGGAAAGTTTCAGGGTATCGGAATCGAGTTCGACATTCTCGACAGATATATCACTGTAATAGCTCCCATCGCGGGTTCTCCTTCCGATAAACTCGGCATCAGACCCGGCGATAAGATCGTCGCCATTGACGGAGAGTCCGCAAAAGACATCAATTATGAAGAGGTTTTTTCCAAACTCAGGGGTCCCAAAGGGTCAAAAGTTGTCGTTTCTATCAGAAGGCAAGGAACCGACGATGATTTTGAACTCACAATAGTTCGGGACGAAATCCCGATTTACTCCGTTCTTTCGTCATTTATGATAGACGAGGAGATCGGATATATACTTTTGAGCAGATTTTCAAGGACTACGAGCGATGAAATTGAAACGGCTTTGCAATCCCTCGAAAATCAGGGGATGAAGAATTTGGTGCTGGATCTTCGTTCGAACGCGGGAGGTTATCTCGACAAAGCGGTCGACGTGCTTGATAAGTTCATCGGCGGCGGTGAGATTCTGGTATACACAAAGGGCAGAGTATCGAGCGCTAATGAAGAGTACTATTCCAATTCCAAAGGAACTCACGAACGCTTCCCCCTCGTCGTGCTTGTAAACCGGGGATCAGCAAGCGCCTCCGAGATTGTAGCAGGCGCAATTCAAGACCTCGATAGGGGATTAGTTGTCGGAGAGACTACGTTCGGAAAGGGGCTTGTCCAAAGACAGTGGAAGATGAAAGACGACTCGGCTATAAGGGTAACTATTGCCAGGTATTATACACCGAGCGGGAGATTGATTCAGAGATCCTATGAAAATGGTATTGAACAGTACTACGAAGACATTCGTAACGACGCACAAAATCAGGTCGAGCCGGAAAAAGATGATCGACCTGTGTTCAATACCAAATCGGGAAGATTGGTTCGCGGAGGAGGAGGCATAACGCCCGATATCATCGTTCCCTCCGGTTTGAACTTGTCTAAAAACATTATTGAGCTCCTGAGAGACCCCAAAAGATTCGTCTTCAGCTATGCCTCAGAATACGCTTCCCGTCACCCGGAGTTGGGCGATGATGAAAATTGGTTCATAAGCGAATTTCAGGTCTCCGGTGGGATGATTGAGGATTTCGTGTCAACTTTAGAAGAATCCGGTTTTGAATTAAATGAAAAATCTTTAGATGCAGACAGTGATTACCTGAAGAATCTGATTAAGTCGGAAATCGCCGGATCACTATTCGGAAGAAACGGACGCTATAAGGTAAAGATTCAGACCGACAATCAGCTTCAACGGGCTCTTGAACTACTTCCGGAAGCGAAAGCGCTTTCCGATGCGGTATTGGGAATGAAAGAAAACTCGAATTAGTAGATATAAATATTGACAATTGCGATTTTTATTTTTATCCTTCGTAGTTCATAACACTTGACTCCCATTGGAGCTGTGTGAATTAGGATCATTATTAATAATTGATGGAATTAAATAATTCGGAGGCTAATAATTTATGATTGATTTATTTCTTCAGGGCGGGCCCTTTATGTGGCCAATTCTAATCCTTTTCATACTCGGTATCGCACTAAGCATTGAGAGGCTCTGGACTCTGCTTGATGCATCGATCGATACCCGAAATTTTATGCAGAAAATAAAAGTAGCTTTGAACGAGAAAGGCTTTGAAGGAGCTATGGAAATTTCCTCTAACACTAAAGGCCCGGTAGCTTCGCTCTTTTATGCCGGCTTGATGCGTGCTAAAAGAGGTATAGAAGCTGTTGAAAAAGCTATCGGAAGCGCCGGCACTATAGAGATGGCGTTTCTCGAGCGCAATCTGATTTGGCTTGCTACAATTGCCACAATTGCTCCGTTGCTCGGGTTCACCGGAACAGTTTCCGGCATGGTAAATGCCTTTCAGGACATCGCCGCAGCTGACGACATTTCTCCCTCTATTGTTGCGGGTGGTATTTCCGAAGCGCTGCTGACCACTTTATTCGGTCTTATTGTTGCGATGATAATACAAACGACGCATAATTTCTTCGTCTCCAGAATTGACAGACTTATAATCGACATGGAAGAAAGTTCTGTTGAACTTGTCGAATCGCTTATAGAATTAGAAGAGGGATCTCTAAAATCACAGCCGACGGAGAGCAGCCCGGAGCAGCTCTAAAGGCAAAATAAGATGATCTTAGAAAAGAGAAAAAAACGACCCGCGGAAATCCCGACCAGTTCCATGGCGGACATAGCATTTCTGTTACTCATCTTCTTTCTTGTAACAACGACCATCGACATGGACAAGGGTCTAACGCTTGTGCTGCCGGCGCCCGGAGAAGAAAAGGAGATTCCAAAAGAAAACATCTCAAATCTGCTGATTAACGCCGCAGGCAACATAATGTTGGATGAGGAGTTTATACCGCTTACTCAAATTGCAAGAACGGTCAGGATTAAGATTCTGAACAATAAAAATCTTATAATCTCCGTAAAAACAGATAGGGAAACCGATTATCAGGTGTTCGTTTCCGTCCTCGATCAACTTAAGATGGCAAATGCGACAAGAATCTCAATCGCCGAACCGGAGTTCTAATTATGCATTTTGAGAAAAAAGGGAAGGTGTTCGAGGGGATACCGACAGCTTCCATGCCCGATATCGTATTCATGCTTCTTATCTTTTTTATGGTCACTACTGTTCTAAAGAAGTTTGACGGTCTTCCGCTGAATTTACCGCACGCGCGGAAAATTGAGAAATTGGGGACGAAGAGGCATGTGTCATATATCTGGGTTTCACGGAACGGAGATATAAGCGTCGACGATAAACTTGTGCGCACACGCGACGTCAGAAACGTAATGTACGAACGTTTCGTCAAAGATCCACAACTGATAGTTTCGATGAAAGTGGATCAACAGGCAGACTTCGGAATTGTGAGTGATATCCACCAGGAATTACGGGAAGCGGGAACATTGAGAGTCAACTACTCTGCCAAGCGTGGCTCCAGCTGATGGATTACAAAAAACCCGAAATAAGTTTGAAGGTGCGATACCGCCGACTGCTTGAAATAGGATTTATCATAGCTTTCTTCCTGCTTATTACATTAGGACTAACCTATCCGAGGTTTCGTGTAAAAAGAGTCAAGTTGACACCTCCCAGAATCGAGATAAATATAGAAAAGGTGGACGTAACTCAGCAGTTTGAAGCCCCCCCGCCTCCGGCTCGTCCGTCTATACCGGTGGAATCAGAGAGCGATGAACTCCTCGATGACGTTACAATCGATCCGACTACGATCGATATGTTCTCGGAGATAGAACCTCCTCCCGCTCCGGATGCAGGCTTAATCGAATTTATTCCTTACGACGAAGATCCTCTGCCTATCGGCGGTTACGAAGGGATAAAGAATAGAGCGAAATATCCTGAGATCGCCCGTGAGGCCGGGATAGAAGGTATGGTAATAGTTCGCGCTTTTATCGATGATAAAGGGATTGTTCGGGAGGTTAAAATTCAGCTCGGTATTCCTAACACGGGTTTAGATGAAGCTGCCATGAGCGCCGTGGAAAGAACAAGGTTCAAGCCTGCAAAGCAAAGAGACAAACCGGTAGGCGTCTGGATATCTATTCCGATTACATTTAAGTTAACAATAGATTAAAATCCTTACCCGGTCGTTTAATATGATTTACAGACAGGATATTCGAACGTCCGTAACAGTTTAGCCTAATTCATTCTTACTTATTTATTGGATTACTAACAGTTAGGAATTTTTATTGAGTTTACTCATAGTGGGTTCAGTCGCATTTGACTCAATAGAGACTGCCAAAGAGAGCAGGGAAAAGATTCTCGGAGGCTCTGCGAACTACGCTTCATTAGCGGCTTCACTCTTCAGTTATACAAGTATGGTCGGAGTGGTAGGTGAAGACTATCCAAAGGATATATTTACGACTATGAACCAAAGAGGGATAGATACTACCGGAGTGAAGACCGAGCAGGGAGAGACGTTCAGCTGGGGCGGAGTCTATTCCGAGGATTTTTCCGAGAGAAAAACACTGTTCACGAATCTCAACGTATTTGAAAATTTTAATCCTGTACTTAGCGATACTCACAGGAAATCGAAATATCTGCTGCTCGGGAATATCCATCCGGCGCTGCAATTAAATGTTTTGAGCCAGCTCGAAGAACCCAAAATCACCGCGTGTGATACAATGAATCTCTGGATTGACACAGCGCTCGAAGAGCTTAGGTCTCTGATACAAAAAATAGATATTCTGCTTGTCAACGATGAGGAAGTTAAACTCCTCTCGGGAAACGGCAATATTCCGACAGCGGCGAAAATGATGTTAAAACAGGGTCCAAGGTTTGTAATCGTGAAAAAAGGCGCTGACGGGGCTGCAATATTCGGAGAGGAATTCGAGTTTCACCTGCCCGCTTATCCTGTAAAAGAAGTTCGTGACCCTACCGGGGCTGGAGATACCTTTGCCGGCGCGCTCATGGCTTATATTGCGATGGTGGATTCTGTCAGCGAAGATCACCTCAAGAGAGCTATGGTTACCGGTACTATTCTCGCATCCTTTTGTGTAGAAGATTTCGGCGTCGAGGCTCTCCTGAAAGTAACTCCTGAAGAAATAAATCAGCGTTTCGATAGTATGATACGGTTGACCAGATTTGACGATACTCCGCTGTTAAAGTGAAAGTAGTCACCTCCGAGTTCCACGTAACGTCCAAGGGTGATGCCGACATGATCGATATTACCGGCTACATCCGGGAGGCGATCGAAGAACACCGATTTGTTGAAGGCAGTGCAACCGTATTTGTCCCCGGTGCGACCGGTGCAGTTACAACTATTGAGTTTGAACCCGGCCTTCGTGAGGATTTTCCAAAATCCTTCGACAAGATCGCACCTGCAAACGCTGTCTACAAACATGATGAGACCTGGCATGACGGCAACGGACATTCGCACGTCCGCGCTTCGCTGCTCGGTCCTTCCTTGACGGTGCCTTTTTCTGAGGCACGTCTGATCCTCGGTCAGTGGCAGCAGATTGTCCTGCTTGATTTTGATAATAAACCCCGCGAGAGAAGGGTAATAGTCCAGCTGATCGGCACCGGCGGTTGATAATGAGTCGCCCCGCTACCATCAAGTGGAATGACGACAGGGTTATGATGATTGATCAGACGCTCCTTCCGGGTGAAGTTAAGGTACTTGAAATCAGTGACTACAAGCTGATAGCTGAGGCGATTAAATCCTTGAGAATCAGGGGCGCACCGGCTATCGGTATCGCCGGAGCGTTTGGTATTGTCCTCGGATCTCGGCAATTCGGGGGAGATAACATCAGCGACTTCAAAGAGCATCTCGAAAAGGTGGCTGCTTTCCTCGCAGCTACCCGCCCTACAGCCGTAAATTTAGAATGGGCTATACGGAGAATGATGGAAAAGGCAGAAAAATTTACGGATGCGGGCATTGAACGGATGCAGTCGATATTGCTGGATGAGGCGGAAGCGATATTGAACGAGGATATAGAATCGTGTAAGAAGATAGGAGCTCACGGCGCAGCAATTCTCCCGGAGTCGGGCACGGGGCTGACCCACTGCAACGCCGGAGGACTTGCCACCGGCGATTACGGTACGGCTCTCGGCGTTATTTTCTCCGCCGTTGAATTGAATAAATCTATTAAAATGTATGTTGACGAAACCCGGCCTCTGCTCCAGGGCGCGCGGCTCACAACCTGGGAGCTTCAGAATCAGGGTATCGATACCACATTGATAACCGATAATATGGCGGGTCATGTTATGGCGCAGGGCAAGATTGATTTCGTCATTGTAGGAGCTGATCGAATCGCCAATAACGGCGACGTCGCCAACAAAATCGGGACGTATTCCGTTGCAGTACTTGCAAAATATCATGATATCCCCTTTTACGTAGCTGCCCCTTTGTCCACCATAGATTTTGAATCCCGGAGCGGGGAGCAGATACCGATAGAGGAAAGAGCCCCGGAAGAGGTAACGCAAGGCTTTGGTAGAACCACCGCCCCCGAAGGCACAACGGTATATTCACCTGCTTTTGACATTACTCCGCATAATCTGGTATCCGCACTCATCACTGATGAGGGAATTATTTATCCTCCTTATGGCAACCTGAAAGATAAAATCCTTGACTCAAAAAAAAATAAAAGTTAAGCTATAGCGTTTAAACACATATTCCGGGACAATAAAATGAATACAAAATTATTATCAATTTTTATTATGAGCATCCTCTTTATGGGAGCTTACTTTGCAGCCTGCGGCAGCATTGAAATGAGGTCGGCGAAGTCCTACTTACAAGAAAATAATTTGGAAAGCGCCGAGGAGCAGGCTCTCCTTGCGGTTGAAAATGAGACAGCTAATCCCTTTCCTTCATACTGGCTCGGTATGAACATTTATGCGAAGCAGGAAAGATGGGAAGACATGAGAGCGATGTTCGATAAGTCTTTATCCATATCGCCTAAATTTGCAGCTGAAATTGAGAATCAAAGCGAATTTCATTGGATAAATGAGTTTAATGAGGGTGCAAATCTTTTTAACACAGTGCTGAACGGGGAATCATCAAATGCCGATTCCGCGCTCTCTGCCGCGATAAAATCATTCGAAGAAGCCACGCTCATAATCCCCGGGCGGGCGCAGGCTTATGCGACGATAGCCTCTCTATACTTGCACAAAGAGGATGCCGAATCAGCCAAGATGTATCTCATCAAATCTGCCGAGTTAGATTCTACCGACATTAAATCACTCGTAAACCTTGCAATAATTTACTCAAAGGAAAATGATTACGAAAAAGGAGATAGTTATCTAAACAAGGTGTTGGAACTTGATCCGGGAAATTTAACTGCTCTCCAGCAACTTGCTCAAAATTTCGACTCTCAGGGCAAATCTGAAGAAGCGGAGGCAACTTATCAAAAGGCACTGAAGGCGGACCCCGAAAACGCGAATCTCATGTATAACCTCGGAGTAATTTATCTAAAGGCTGATAACTACGAAAAAGCTGAAGAGATGTTCTTAGGCAGTCTGAAATTGAATCCGGACGATTGCGATGCTATCTCAAACGTAGCGGCTGTTTACTCCAATTTGGAAGGAAGGCTGGCTGAAGCTGAAACCTATCTCCTTAAGGCATCTGAATGCGCTCCTACCGAAAATGTTTATTGGAGGCAGCTCGTTGGGGTTTACATGAAGATGGGAAAACCGGACAAAGCGCAGGACGCTCTGGACAAAGCTAAGGAACTTGGGTATAAACCGTAAATAGATTTTTCATATAAATTTCTAAAACACCCCCAAGCGATATTATTGGTAGCAGTCAGGACTGGTCCTGACGTCAGACAGCACCGTCGGTGCGGTCATCCGGCAGCTGCCCGTCAGGCACCGGACTGGCCGGATAACCCGCACACGTTTGTCATTGCGAGGAGTGAACCCCGCCGAAGGCGCGGTATACGACGAAGCAATCTCTTAACTCACTGTAATACAGGTGCTTATGAGATTCCTTCAGTCGTCCCGATCCCGAAACTTCGGGACGGGACTCCTTCGGAATGACGGTTTTTATTTTGATTTTACACAACCTCAGTGTGGAGGGACAGTTCTATCAGTAGTTGAAAACTTATCCGACTACTTTTTTCCGGGAAATTAAAAAATCCATCAACGCCGTGGCTAAGTTCGCCGAAGAATCTAACCGGTAATAATCGATATTCTGTTTGAGGCACCCGTATTTATATGCGTGAATGAATTCTTTCATTTTCAGCGCGTAATCTTCCTTTAAATGCCATGGGTCGGCGCTTATGCGCTCTCCAGACTCCATGTCGCTGAACAGCGCTTCGCGCGGGAAATTAAAATCGAGTTCCATCGGATCGAGTATGTGAAATACAATTACTTCGTGGTCGTTATAACGAAAATGTCTTAACCCGTTCAGCACTTCTTCAGGGTCATCCATCAGATCCGAGAGTATTATTATCAGACCGCGTCTATGTATTCGTTCGGCGAGCTCGTGGAAATTAGAAGCCAGATCGGTTTCTTTACCCGGAGACAGATTTTCGAGTTGCTCAAGCAGCAGTTTCAAATAGGTAGATCTCGAACTTGGAGGGATGTACGATCGGATCTTGTCGTCGATGATACAGAGCCCTACTGCGTCCCGCTGCCTGAGCATAAGATACGTGAGCGATGCCGCTATATACGAGGCGAACTCGAGTTTGGTCACGCCGCCGGATGAATAATTCATTGATGCGCTTGAATCCAACACTATATACGCTTTGAGGTTTGTCTCTTCCTCGAACTGTTTTATGTAGTATCTGTCCGTCTTTCCGAAGAGCTTCCAATCGATATGTTTTGATTCGTCACCCGGTATATATTGACGGTGTTCCGAAAATTCTACGCTGAAACCGTGATAGGGACTTCGATGCAACCCTGTGATAAATCCCTCAACTATCAAACGCGCACGGATGTACATGTTTTTGACCGCGGAAAGCGCCACAGGGTCTAAATATTTCAGGCGGTCAGCCATAGGGAGTTAAAGTCGGTGTTCGCTTTCTTCCAACAGTTGGGAAATCAGAGAGTCTGCCGTCACTCCCTCCGCTTCGGCGGTGAAACTCATTACAATCCGATGCCTCAAAACCGGCTTTGCCATTGCGACGACGTCTTCTATAGCCGGCGTTGTTCTCCCGTCGAGAAGAGCACGCGCTTTGGCGCCCAGGATCATGTACTGGGACGCTCTGGGTCCGGCGCCCCATTCGACTATCTCATTAACCCTCGACAACGAGCCGTTTGTGCCGGGTCTCGTAAGTGATGTGAGTCGAACCGCGTATTCTATGACGTTATCGGCGACCGGGACACCCCGCACTAAATTTTGATAATTTATAATATCTGCCTTCGATATAACCTTTTTCGGTTCTTCCATCATCAATCCGGTCGTAGATTTCACGATCTCCACCTCTTCGTTTTCGAGAGGGTAGTCTATTTTCAGATTGAACATGAACCTGTCGAGCTGCGCTTCCGGAAGTGGATAGGTTCCCTCCTGCTCGATCGGATTCTGAGTTGCCAGCACAAAAAACGGTTCGTCCAGCGCATGAGTTTGACCCCCTGCAGTTACCTGATGTTCCTGCATCGCTTCCAACAACGCAGCCTGAGTTTTGGGAGGAGTCCTGTTAATTTCATCAGCCAATAAGATGTTCGCGAAGACGGGACCTTTTATAAATCTGAATTCTCTTTTATCGGTGTCTACGTCATGCTCAAGAATCTCTGTGCCTGTAATGTCCGACGGCATAAGGTCTGGCGTAAATTGAATCCTGTTGAAACTCAAATCCATGACGTCTGACAAAGTCTTGATCAGAAGCGTTTTTGCGAGTCCGGGCACGCCGACGAGCAAACAATGCCCCCTCGAAAGAAGGGAAATCAATAGGCTCGAGATTATCTCTTTTTGGCCGACAATAACTTTTCCCACCTCCTCATAGATTTGCCGAGTAGAGGCTTGTAAATTTTCTGTTAACTCTATGTCTGAAACTTTGTTTTTATCAGTCATTTAAGGTTCGTTTACCTGTTTTTGAACTGTTCATCGGGCAAGGAAAAATAACGGCGCGGCTGAGCAATGTCAACCGCTATGGATTAAAAGTCGAAATATTGACCGACCTGTTCCTATGATGTGTGGTCAAATTTAACTGTTCTTTTTGAGCGCATCAAGGCGCTTTATAGCATCCTTTCTTTCAGGGATTTCCTCGTCGGTAAATTCCTGCGGTGAGAACCATCAACCGGTTGTACCAATACTCTTGACACACCCCGTCTTTTGTCCTGAACAATCGGGACAAAATCCACCCCTCCCCGCCAGACCAATGTCGGGCTGGTTGATAGAGGGGAATTATTGGTTTCCCCTCCTTTTTAAGGAGGGGATCAAGGGGTGGTTGTCTTATGAATGCGGTCAGAGCCACCGCCGATGGCGGGACGACCGCGGCCTGCCCGACATATGTCAGACGGGCAATCTCGCTTTTACTTTTTTTCTTCATGATAGATTCTATCTTCATGCTTCGACTCCGCTCAGCATGACAAAGATTGAGATTGCTTCGTCGCCTTGCTCATCGCCAGCCCGACTGATGTCTGTCGGACAAAGACATAAAATGCAAGTTTGCGTTTGGACACTTCTTGTATCATCAAAATTATTTCAGAAAGCCTATATTATTTGAACCAATTTTTACTGTTCGGACCTAATTTTTCCGGTCCGATATACTTACTCACTATTTTTGAGATCACACCCTGCAATCTCGAAAGAAGATTTTCTCTTCCTTCGTCTAATTCATGCTTATTCAGGGCAATTTCAATAGCGATTTTTAAGTCGTCAGGCTTAAATGGTTTAATTATATATCCATACGGAGCCGTTTTTATCGCCCTCTCAAGCGTTTCATCGTCGCTCCTTCCGGTCAGATATACGACAGGAACGTTACTTATTGCAATCAGTTCTTCCGCGGTCTGAATTCCGTCCAATTCCCCCGGAATCTCAATATCCATCAGGACTATATCCGGTTCGTCCGCCTTTATCCTCTTCAGGGCATCTTCACCGTTCGTAACCGAGTCACTGACTTCATATCCTAAATACTCTAAAGATTCTTTAATTGTATCGGCAATAGACTCATCATCCTCAACAATCAGTACTCGCCGGGTCTCCTCATCCATGCTCGTTTAAAAAACCATCATATTTCTGAACGCCGTCATATTTGCCCTGCTAATTTATCCGACCGGGAAACTTCTCTGTTGTATTGAGAAAATTACGAATTTTATCCGTCAAATGATATTAGAGATTTTTTTTCGTATGATAATACGCATACGCTTCAACGCCGTTCTAAACCGGTGTCCGGTCAATTTTCTGAATCAGGCTTATTGATATAGTTTTTATGAAGATAGATTCCGAGCTCCCAGCCCGAAAGTGTAAAGAGAGGATATATGATATAGTAAATCCTGTTGAATGCGCTTACGTTGAATATCGCCGTTGCAGCGATTGCCAAACCGAAGAATCCTCCGGCGGCTCCCAAAAGAGCTCTGATTTTACCTTTTTTGATGAAACTTGCCCCTGCGACGGTTCCGATGATTCCCGACAACAAAAGACCGAGTAATACCGGAAGCTCACCCTTGATTCCCCGCGTCATAATTCCCCATAGATCCAATTGCACGTTGGAAATTTTACGGATAAGAAATTCACCGATCAGGAATCCCGCAGTCGATCCGAGATACGAGAAGAAGATTATTTTGAGATAGCGCAATTAATTACGGGCTTAATGTGCCTGCCCTACTCAGTCTTCTATCACCGGTAGTTTTCCGAGAACCTCCTCGATTGTCAGGTTGACGATTTCTCCGAGACCAAGCTCATCGATTCCGGTTT
>JADFGO010000036.1 GCA_022567655.1 Candidatus Neomarinimicrobiota bacterium | reverse complement strand
AGATGCCATTTCGGGAACGGCCGACAGGACAGCAGGCGGACGATACGTCGACAGGGGTTACAAGGGCGACGTCGGGTCATTTCCGGCGACTTTAGACGATCTGACGGTAAAGCCCGGAGCAGTCCCCGATTATAACTATTTTTCCCGAACAGGATGGAACGGACCTTATCTCCAAATTGACGGTACGGGGGAGATACTTAAAGATTCCTGGGGAACAAATTACGTGTTGAATGCCGCTGACAGTACCATAAGGAGCTATGGTCCGAATAAAACAGATAATTCCGGTACGGGCGATGATATTCTGATAAAATATCAGTGATGAACGTTTCTTTTCTCTATGATGGAAGCTTACTTGTTTATCCGGAAACGGGAGAGAGAGGAAAAGCAGCTCTGTCATTGCCCGTCTGTCCGACGGACAGGCGAGGAGTGAAGCGACGAAGCAATCCCATATTTATCGTGAACTTACAAAAACGAGATTGCTTCGTCCCGGAGCACCGGGACTCGCCAGCCCGACTGATGTCTGGCGGGCAATGACGTCTGATTACCGCCTTGGTATGTAGGAAATGAGTAAACCGGATAATTTGAGGATAGAATGATGCGTTGGACTTCCAGAGGATTCACTTTTGCCGAAATTCTCATAGTTGTTGCTATCATGGGAATAGTCACATCAATAGCGCTAAAAAATCTGGGAACTACCGACGACAGGGCGAATTATGAAGTGACCCTTGCAGACCTACAGAAACTTAAGAGAGCAATCATAGGTGACGAAAACGCTCGAAGTAACGGGGAAAGAGTAAGTTTTGGTTTCGTTGGAGATATTGGCGGCATTCCTTCAACGCTTGATGAGTTAATTTCAAGAGGTTCTCTCGGTGCGAGCGCCCTTGATATTACAAAACTTATAGCCTACGGTTGGAAGGGACCATACCTCGAATCTCCATTTACCTCAGACGCTGACGGGTATAAGAGGGATGCGTGGGGAAACCTATATGTTTATTCTACGACACCTTTTGCGAACTCCCCCGGAGACACGGTGTTGGCGAAAATATCGAGTTTGGGTGCGGACGGCGCGGTCGGTGGAACCGGTTACGACGCCGATTTGTTCGTAGAGATATTCAAAGATCAGGTTAAATCGGAGGTTGTGGGTGGAGTTTTTGATCTGGGAGGTAATCCAGTGCTCGCTGCTACGGTAAGGGTTTATGAACCGGATGGTACGGGAAATCTCACCTCAAAATCGGATTTCACGGATGCCTCCGGAAATTATTCGCTCAAAGGAATAAGTCAGGGAGTGAGGGCAATAACGGTCCAACTTTCTTCAGGAGGAGAGTCAGAAGGGTACAGGGCTACTTTAGGCAGGAGCTTTGTCTCTGTGAGAAATATCAGCGACATCGGCTCAATAGTGCTTGCGGGAATCGCTGCCGCCGGCGGACCAGGGGGTAGTAACTTGAGTTTCAATATTCAGAGTAAAATCGGAGAAGATGTAACTATTTCTGACTTTAAAGCGATTTACACTCCATTTGACGCGGTTACCGGACCAAGGTACGAAGACCAAATTGCCGGTGCCGTGACCGTGTGGACTTGGTCTACAACATTGGGAGGCAGCGGAGATAATCTCTCGGATCTGAACACCTATACCGGCTGGGCTTTGAATGACAACGCTACCGTTTCCATCCAATTAAACATATTTCAGGATGACGTCGGCGCCAATGTGAGTATGGTGGGCTCTGACTTCACCACAACATTTTACACATCCGGGGGTGATGCATTTACGGTAGGGCCATTTACCGTTGGCGGGCCTCCGATCTTTGTACTTGTAGGAGATGCAACAGCTAAGAGAGGAGTCATCTTTTTTGACCTTCAGAACAACACAGGTATCGATGAAACGATCATTGATATGAAATTGGTATATACGCCTTACGATGCATCTACTACAGGCCCAGAATTTGATAGAGCTAAGATTGCGGGAACAACTGTCTGGACTGAGGGTGGAGGTGGCACAGTCGGCAGCGATGTCCAACTCAGCACGGTCGCCACATTTACCAGTACTTTCTGGGGTGATGGACTGACTAATGAGGTTCGTTTCGACGGCTTTATTAACCTTTCAACAGGCAAGAGTACTGATCCAAGCGGGAGCGTTGTTACTATTACCTTATACACATTCTCCGGCGCACAATATGAAATAGGACCATTTGTTGCTCTTTAATAATAATGAAAATATTGAATAATTTTATGGGTTGGTATGCTACGGGGAATAGAGGATTTACGATGATGGAGATGGTCGTTGTCCTCGCAATTATAGGTATATTGGGGTCGCTCGGGTTCAAAGCATTCGATAACGTGCTGACAAACATCAAGTTTGAATCCACAGTGAAGGAGATGAAAAATCTTAAAAAGGCGATTGTAGGTGACCCGCATGCTATTCAAAATGATATTCGCGCCAGTTTTGGATATTTCGGGGATATGGGGTCACTGCCTTCAACTTTGAACGATCTGGTCATAAAAGGCTCAAAGCCCCTGATGACTGTTAATACTACACTGGATAAAGCTTCCGGCTGGAACGGTCCTTACCTGGAATCTTCATTTGTTCAGGATACCGATGGTAATATTACCGATGGTTTCGGCAACTCTTACATATATTCGACTACCAGAAAACTGAGCGCGGATGGAGATTCAGTTTACGCGACCATTACCAGTAATGGAGCAGACGGTTCTACCGGAGGAACGGGAGTAAACGCAGACATAAACGTGGAGATATTCAAGAGTGATCTTTACGGTTCTGTTTACGGCAACATATACGACGTGAATGATTTCGGAATGGATAACGCAATACTGACACTGTATTACGCGGATGGAAGCGGCGGAATAACCAACTCCTCGGTAATGACGGCTAATGACGGCTTCTATTTCTTTGCGAGAGTTCCAATCGGATTGAACTCTGCCCGTATAGCGCCTTCGGGAGGAATCGAGACCCATGCCCACAGAGTGGTGGTGAGGTCTCCCGTAAATCCTCAGCCTAATATATTTGACGTAGGGACTCTTTATCTGACAGGGACCGCTACTGCAACCGGACCGGGGAATCAGATCGTTGATTTCAATATCCGGAATGAATTAGGCAGTTCGATAAGTTTAATTGACTATCGGGCTACCTATACGCATGGATCGTTAACTCCCACCTACGATGAGCTGCGGCTCGATGGGAATCCTATATGGGCCGCCGGCGCGACCCGGGCTGGATCCGGCAGTCAACTTGTTTCTGTGGCCGGCAGTGCGTGGACGAATTCGACTCTGAACAACAATACGACCTATTCTTTCACTATGCGGGACTTTCAGGACGGCGGTAACGCCGACATGAGCGGAGTTTCGTTTACCGTACGCCTCTACCTGGCTACCGGGCAAACCTACGATTTCACTTTCACCCCTTGAAAATTATAAAGGTTTATTTTTGAGTAGATTTATCGATCAATTATCCGCCGGGTTCAAGTCCACAAGCGGTTTGACGTTCATGGAAGTCATTGTTATGATGGCAATAATCGCAGTCATCATGGCGACGGGGATGAAGGCAAATCAGAATGTCCAGTTACGCGAGAAGTTTGAGGATACCCTGCTTGAAATGCTTATGCTAAAGCGTGCGGTAGTAGGTAATCCTGAGCTCAAATCAAACGGACTAAGGAATGATTTCGGGTATGTAGGCGAGATGGGCAGGATGCCGGTCTCATTATCTGAATTGATGAGCAGAGGTTCACAAACAGCGGTAAACTATAACTCCTCTCTGCATATTTCGAGCGGGTGGGCCGGTCCATACGTTCAGGAGACGTTTACGAACTTCACATCAAACCCGCTCACAGACGAATTTAATAATGCATACGAATGGGATTCCACCGAGCTGCCAAACAGCGGAGATACGATTTCTGCGCGCATTATTTCCAGAGGAGCGGATAGAGCTGTCGGCGGCAGCGGGATAGATCAGGATATCACGCTTGAGATATTTAAGAAAGAATGGAAGGGGAGCATTACGGGAAAAGCTTTCGATTCAGCCGGTAAGAAGTTAAAAAAAGCAACTGTCAAACTTTATTACCAGAATGGCAGCGGGGGAGTAGGAACACGGATTAAGGCTACTAACAATAAAGGGATATATTCTTTTTTTTCGATCCCGTTCGGACCAAAAAGCATGTCTTTTACGCCTTTAGGAGGAGCAGAAGCCCCGCCGAAGCAGGTGAGGATAGACTCCCCTTCCAAAACAATCGCGGATATCAATAACGTCGGCTCAATGATTCTTGCAGGTACATCGACCTCCGGTGGAGGAAGCAATAATGTGAACGTCCAAATAACTAATAATCTCGGTAAAGACGTAACGGTGACCGATTGGAAAGCTGTATATTCACCGTTTAACGCTACCACCGGTCCGTTTTATGATGAATTCAAGATTGGAGGTACGACGCATTGGTCGAGCACCTCACCGGAGGCGGGCAGCGGGAGCCAACTGAGCTCAATTGCGACGTTCACTTCTTATGCGTTTTCCAATTCAGCCACGATCACGTTTTCCATGATTAATTTCGAGGATGACTTGGCAGCAGATCAAAACATGACGGGATTCGCCTTTACCGTTACGTTATACTTAAGCTCGGGTGCAGCATATGTATTCACATTTTCAGCATAATAAAGGCTTCACACTGATGGAGCTGATTGTAATTATTGCTCTCATCGGAATATTGACATCCGTAGGAGTCAGCATTGTATTACGCACCTTAGAGGCTCAAAGGGCGGATTCCACTCTTTTAGAGATGAGAGCCTTAAAGAGATCTATCACCGGGGACGCAAACGTTCTTATTAACGGCAGGAGAAGTGAGTTCGGCTATTACGGTGATATGGGGATAATGCCTGCATCGCTTTCAGATTTACTGAATAAAGGCTCACAACCATCACTCACGAATAATACCACCTATTTCATTACGTACGGATGGGGAGGACCTTATCTGTCTAAAGCGCTACAGGATGATCCGACAGCGTCGATTAGCGACAGCTGGGGGAACGCTTACATATACAGTAATACAAAGACGGTTAATGCTACAGGCGATACCATATTGGGAAAAATTACAAGCCTCGGTGCAGACGGCGTAGTTGGCGGTTCTCTGTACGACGCCGACATAGATCTTGAAATTTTCAAACAGGAGGTAACAGCGACAGTTTACGGCAGCGCATATACAATCGACGGAAATCCGATGGTATCAGGGAAAATCTATATATTTAAACCGAACGGCACCGCAATTTTATCAGTCGATTCACTAATCACGGGAGTTCAGGGCACCTATTCGTTCAGCAACATTCCGAAGGGAACAAGAGCGCTTTCGTTCCGTCCATTAGGCGGTTTGGAGACCAATATAAAAAGTATTCTTGTGGCCGAAGGAAATGTAAATATTCCAAGAGTGAATAACATAGCCAACTTGCTCCTTGTATCCGGGAGTCCAACGCTAACAGGTGCTTCCAATGAACAGGTTCAATTCCAGTTGAGGAATCTGCTTGGACAGACTGTAACAGTAACGGACTTCAAAACCGACTACCCCGGGAGCTATAATTCTGCAAAAAAAGAACCGAAATATAATCAGCTCATTGTAAATTCTGTAACTGTATGGCTTGAAGCTTCGTTCGTAAACATGGCAGGCAGCGGGGATCAAATAGATTCAAAAGGGACCGGAATGACAAATTTCCAAATTCCAAAGAATCAATCGAGGACTTTTATCATGCGTGATTTTCAGGATAAAAAGGGTGCCCTGACGGACATGACGGGAACGGCATTCACTGTAACACTTTATTCAAGCGACGGTAAGCAGTATTCTTTTGACTTTAGTTTATAATTGGATTAAATTAGTGTCAGTGCATATTAATCTTCTTAAGCCAGAACATATATTTATAGGGAGGAAACAGTGATGATCGCATTCCCGATTCTCGGCGGAATTTTAGTGGTATTCGGACTTATGTTTCTGTTTTTTCCTTCGAAGCTCCTGAAACTCACAAGCGTCGCGAACACCGTATTCCCCGTTGACCAGCACATCTTCAAGCATCGGTACCTGGTCGGAATACTAATGGTCATCGCATCTCTGGTGATGTACTATATATCCCGCACCTTAATGGGGATCAATGCAATTTTAGGTATAACGTCGCTGATTCTTGCGGGATTGATACTGATTTTTTCGGCTATATTGATATTCAACCCGCGCCTTATGGAAAAATTAAATGAGGTAGGGGGGAAGGTTATAGCGACGGACGAATTGACTCTTGTATACAGGAAAACGACAGGCAGCCTGTTCATTATGGCAGGGGCGTATATGATATACACATGGATATTCAGATAGCTCTTTAATACCAACGCTTTCCACTCTTAAATAATCTACACGGGGCTGTGACGGAACCATATTGTCAGTCTAAAGAGGGGATACACAACATCCCATGGGGATGCCCCTACCGAATATAGTTATATCCCACCGCTGAGTTTCCAGCCCGACGTCAGTCTGGCGGACATTTGTCCTAAAATAGTAGGTAGGGGGACGCAGATCTGCGTCCCATACGGATTGTATGCGGGTTAGGGCTTGCCCTGACCGCACCTATTGGATCTGATATACTACCTTAGGCTTCACATTAACCCGACTGCCGAGTAGCCGGGTTTTTTATGCTCAAATTGATAAAAATCACATTAGAATGAAAAAATACTTGACATGAGAGGGTTATGGTGTTACATTAACTCCTGAACCATTGAGTATACTATCGAACCATGGAGTGATAGTTAAGTGCCTGTTAATAATAGCATAAAAGATATTTACCTCATCGGAGACCTTGCCCGATTGACAGGATTCTCCGTAGATACACTTAATTACTATCTCCGGATCGAACTGATAAAAGAAAAGGGAAGAAGTATGCACAACGGCTACCGCTACTTCAACAGCGAGACAGTCGAAACATTAATAAAAATCAGAGAGTTGAGGGCGGAACATATGCCGATTCGCTATATCAAAAGAAGGATCAAAGATGGAATATTATGAAGAGCTGGGTTTAAGGAAGGAACCGTTTTCGACGTCTCCCGATCCTGATTTCTTTTTTTACTCGCAGGAACACAAGGAATGTATCCAGAGATTAGAGATAAATATCAGGTTGAAAAGGGGTCTCAGCGTGATTCTCGGTGACGTAGGGACAGGAAAGACCACTCTCAGCAGGATGATCATCAAACTTTTTGATACATTCTCAAGCCAGTATGACTTTCACCTCATTCTTGATCCTGCCTTTGAGTCGGAGTTCGAGTTTGTTAAGAATCTGGCATCTGTTTTCGATATCAAGGACACCGCAAGATCGACTTTCGAGTACAAAATGCTGGTCGAAAATTTCTTGTATAAAAGGGCAGTCGAAGAGAACAAGGTTGTTGTACTTGTTGTGGACGAGGGTCAAAAGCTGACTTCACTGCACATAGAGGCGCTTCGAACCCTCCTGAACTACGAGACGAATGATTTTAAATTGCTTCAGCTGATAATCCTGGCACAAAGCGAGTTCATGGTTAAGATAAAGCGTCAGCCTAATTTCCTTGACAGAATCAGCCTCGGTTATGTTATAAACCCTATAAACGAAGAGGATACGAAGGGGTTGATTGAATATCGTCTCAAAAAAGCGGGGTACAGGGGAAAATACCCGCTTTTCAGTGATGAAGCGGTATCCAAGATATATCAATACACGCAGGGTTATCCGAGGAAGATCACGCAATTTTGCCATAACGTCCTTATTGAATTGCTTCGTAACGGGAAAGAACAAGTCGAAGAAGATATGGTAGTTTCGGTCATAAGAAAAGAGAGTCCGTGGCATGTCTGAAGAAAACCGGATAGATGATCCCACCATAAAACTGCTTGAAACTCTTCGGAAGAGGGATAAGCTCCAGTCTCCGGTCGAGAGGGAAGCGGCTTCCTATATACATGAATCCGAGAATCTTCTCGAAGAGCAGGTGCTCGAACCTCCCGAAAATCCGCTCGATGATTTAGAACAGACTATGGCGGGCTCGGACGCAGCCTACCGAGCTTCCGTTAAGCCGGATGTTGAACCAAAGCCTGAAAGCATGCTGCCTGCCGAAGTTGAAGAGTCCAAGATACAGGTTCAATTCCTCGAGGAACCATCCGGTAAGCTTCCCTCGATATTGAGCAGATTTTCTGATTATTTTAAACGCTGGGTTTTGGGAGAACAGCATGTCGTCGGGATAGACATAGACGGCAATTTCGTGAAAATGGTAAAGATTTCAAATAGCCTCAAGGGTAAAGTCCTTACCCATTTCATGGTGTGTGAGATTATCGGTGACGGTGGAATTAAGAGTAACAAGGATATTATATCTACCTTGAGCAGCTTGCTGCCTGGAAAAGTTGGGAAGGGAGTTAACGTCTCGATATCGGTGTCAGGTCCCCAAACGGCGATAAAACAGTTCGTTCTCCCGAAATTAACCCAGAAAGAAATGAAACAAGCGCTTCAGTGGCAGGCTCAAAAGAACCTCCCGTTCCCCATAGAGAATACGATCTATGATTATGTTATCGGGCGTGAGAGCGATGTTCAAGAGGTGTTATCCGTAACGCTTATGGCTGTTGAAAAGAGTTTCCTCAAAAGCAGTCTCTCGAATTTTGAAAAATCGGATATTAAGGTCAGCAAAGTCTCAATACCCCCGTTCGCAATTTTTGACATATTGAGATTAACGGGCAAAGAAGATGGAGAATCGACAATAGTTATAATAGACATAGCCTGGGATCGAATGACGATCACATTTATCAGCAAAGGGATGATACAGTTCATTAGAGACATTCCTGTCGGCGTTGCGGAGCTGGTAGATGGATTACAGGGGAGTATCACTTTCAGGGATAAAAGCGCTGTTATTAGCGAAGGTATGGCGAGGCGTCTTCTGGATAAGTACGGAATACCCTTAGAGCTTATCGATTCGTACATGGACGAGGATTTGGAAATTAACAGTATCTCCCAACAGATGAGCGGTTCGGTTGACAGAATAGTTGAGGAGGTGCTGCGTTCATTAAACTATTTCAAGAAGAAATTTCCGGATTTTGAAGAAGCTGATACTCTATATATCTCGGGGCAGGGGGCTGATCTATATAATATGGGATTGCTTTTCCGAAGGACAACCAATAAACGTATCGAGCGCATCAATCCGCTTCTTGGAATCGCAGTTGATGAAAATATAGTTACGCCATCGGCGTTTACCAAAGTCGCCTCGACTTTAACCGTTGCCGCCGGGCTCGCGCGCAATTTTTTTGATGGACCCAATATAGCGCCCGAAGACGCTAAGAACGGAATCTCGTTCGGCGTAGTGAAGAAATTATTTTCAATAGCGACTCTGTTTCTGCTGGTGATACTCTCTTCCGTCACGTACTCGGTAAAGATAGACATTGACCAAAAAAAAGCTATAGCTTCGGAGGCTGAATCTCATCTCGCATCCCTCTCACCTATTCAACAACAATACCTCTCTTCGAATAAAGAGATTGTGTCGTTGCTCGATCTGATGTCAATTATGGATTCGGAGGAGAAGAAGGGGATATGGCTTCGTTCTCAACTTAAACTTTTGAGCACATTATCTCCGCCGGAAATGATGTTGTCTCACGTTGACATAAGAACAAGCGTAACTCAGATAGACCAGGATAAGGGAGTATCGTTCGTTCAGTTGACGGGAGCGATATTCGCGGATGATTTCTTTTCGAGACAAATAATAAAAGATTATCAGGATGCTCTTTTAAACACGAAATTATATTCAAACGTTGAGATTACTGAATCCAACTTCGTCGGAACAGGCGGCGCAAGGGCGATGTTTTTCGTAATAAATTGTTTCCTATGAGTGCCAATTGATTAAATGAACGAGCTGAAAAGAAATATAATCGCGTTAACAGTCATATTTTTGATGATGATTGCCGGATGGTATTTCTTCATTTATTTCCCGATCGCGAGTGAACTGAATCCCGTTGAAGCAAGGATCGAATTTATTCGGAGCCAGATGAAGAAGGTTGAGGAGATGGGTGTGGGAATCAGCAAGCTGATAGATAATGTTGAAGATGCAAGAGATTCGGTAATGCTGCTTAAGGAGAAAATGGGAGCACTAAGCGAGCTCGATTCTATTTTAGGGGAGATACGTTTGACAGCCGAGATATACGATCTGCAACTTCAGACGCTCGCGCCGAAACTTTCACTCAATTCATTCGATGACGTATCCCTATACAGGCGCGAATCGGTATCGGGCTTGGTGAAACTTCCTGTAGATTTGAGGGTGAGAGGCGACTATTTAAATTTTGGCAAGTTTATGGAGGCGCTGCACGAAAACGGGTTGCTTTATTCAGTGGAAGACTTAAAAATGAGAAGAAAGGTAAATGAGCTTCCCATGATTTCCTTCCATATCGTTATGTATCTGTTTTTGCTGGATGATGCAATCGGAGCAATCGACACCTAAAGAAGAATAAATTGGCAACGAGACAAAAAATATTATTGATACTGTTAGGACTTACAGCAGCTTATTATTTCTATGACCTGTTCGGTTCGGATGATAAAAGCGGAATTTCGGGTGTTCCGGTCGTTAAAAGCGTTCCTGATGTAATAGTTCCAAAACAGAATGAAAGCGCTCAACCGACAAGGGCAGCTGTTCTGACTCCGGGAAATGCGACTTTGAGTATCAAATTTGTAGGGGAGTGGGGAGCAGACCCGTTTTACAAACCGGACTATATTGAACTCCTTACGAAGAGTTCTGACGGAAGATTCGTTGAAATTGATCAACTCGACAGCAGTTTTATCCTCACCGGCATTGTCGATGAATGGGCTATAATCGGAGGCGATATTTACGAGATAAACAGTGAAGTAAACGGGTATGCATTGACAGAAGTAGGGGAAGAACACGTCATTTTAACAATGGGTAATTCCAAGCTTAGACTTGAATTAGGAGGAAATAAAACTGATGAAAGATAACAGAAAAAATAAAATAATGTATCTTCCGATAATGATAATCATTCTATGTTTTACCTTTCAAATTGAAGTAAACGCAACTCTTATGCTTCAATCGAAAAGAAGTTCGAAAGTCAACATAGAGTTAAAAAACGCTGATATTCAGGATGTAATCAGATTGCTTGCTAAAAAACACGGATTAAATATAGTCACCAGTCCGGATGTAACAGGCGAGATTACCGTGTCGCTGAAAAATGTTGATATTAAAAAAGCGCTCGATTCGATAGTTAAAATGAACGGGTATGAATGGTTTCAGGAAGGCAACATTATTATGGTGAAGCCCGCGGATAAAGAGATAAGGGGAGATAAGATTACCAAGGTCTATAAGTTGAACTATATCGACGCTGAAAGGGTGAAAGAATCGCTGGCAGGCGTGGTTTCATCTAAATCAGAGATTACGACTTTCGGTATGGTGGTTAAGGGGGTTGGTTCTCAGAATACAGGAGCCTCCAACTATATCATAGTTACCGATATTCCCCAGAACATACCGAACGTTACGGCTATCATAGAGATTCTGGATGTTCCCCTTCCGCAAATAACTATCGAAGTCCAGTTTATCGAAACCAACCTGTCGGAAAACGATGACATCGGCATCAATTGGAACCCGAAAGTCACCATAGGTGGAGGTCCTTCCTCAAGTTTGACAGCAGGAGCCGCAACGGGTGGTCTGGGAGGCCAACAAGCGGGATTTCCGCTATTTGGAACATGGAGAGGATTGAACACGGCAACTCTCTCACTCCAGGAATTCAGAATCATATTGGAGTTATTGAGGACAAGAGGTAACTCGAAGCTCTTGAACAATCCAACCCTTTCGACGCTTGATAACCAGGAAGCCATGACAGAAGTGAAGACCACGATTCCGATAGCAGTGCCTCAAGCTCAGGGAACGGGCGGGGTCACCGGAGGCTTATCACTGACCCAACCCTTAACATTTGAAGACAGGGATATAAGTATATCTCTCAGAGTTATACCTCATGTTACCGAGAAAAATTATGTTCTCCTCTCTATCAGCACCTCGGTAGCAGCCATCACCGGGTTTACCGGACCGAACAACGACCGGCCAATTACGTCTGAAAGGACAGCCGAAACCAAGATCATGGTAAAAGAGGGGCATACCGCCGCAATTGGAGGATTAATAAAAGAGGATGAATTTATTAATTACAAAAAGGTTCCTTTCCTCAGTTCGCTTCCCATAATAGGTAAATTATTCATCCATAAATCGGTTGAAAAAAATAGAAACGAGCTTTTGATATTTATCACTCCGCGAATTGAATATTTTCCGGAATTGACGTCAAAATGACTTTTAAGTTTCTCCCATTCTATCAGGAACTTTGATATGGAGATATTCGAAATATTAAAATTCGCAGTCGATTCGGGAGCGTCAGATATTCATCTGACTGTCGGCGCTCCTCCGATGCTGAGGCTTGACGGAAAAATTAAGAAGATAGACTCTCCCCCTCTCGAAAAAGAAGAAGTCGACCGGCTTATCTATGACGTGATGACCGAAGAGCAGAGGCGTGAGTTGGAAGAACACTTGGAAGTGGATTTTTCAAGGGATTTGAGCGGTATCGGAAGATTCCGGGTGAACGTATTCTTCGTACGTTTAGGAAAAGCAGCGGTCTTGAGGATAATCAAATCGGATATTTTAAGTTTCGAGCAGCTTGGACTGCCGGATGTGATCAGGGAAATGTCATCGCTCGATAAAGGCCTGGTGCTTGTAACCGGTCCGACAGGTTCGGGCAAATCCACAACTCTGGCAACTATGATAGATTATATCAACACCAATTTCGAGTATCACCTGATTACTATCGAGGACCCGATAGAGTTCATTCATCATTCTAAAAAATCGCTGATAAATCAACGGGAGTTGCATACAAATACCAAGTCATTCACGGCAGCGCTGAGATCCTCGCTGAGGGAGGATCCCGATGTCATTTTAGTTGGAGAGCTCAGGGATTTGGAGACGACCTCGCTCGCGATTACCGCTGCGGAGACCGGGCACCTTGTACTCGGAACCCTGCATACGAACTCCGCCTCTAAAACCGTGAACAGGATCATTGACCAATATCCGGCTGAGGAACAAGGGCAGATAAGAACGATGCTTGCCGAGTCTCTGCGTGGTGTCATCGCTCAAGTACTTTTACCTAAAAAGGGTGGTGGCAGAGTTGCGGCATTCGAAATATTGATTTGCACTCCCGCTGCATCCAACATGATACGCGAAGATAAAATATTTCAATTGGACTCGATCATCCAGACCAGCATTAAGCTAGGAATGATCACTATGGATCAATCGCTGGCTGCGTTGTTGAAAGAGGGATTGATTGAGGAAAAAGACGCTTATCATCATGCCCGCGACGCTAAAACCGTCGCCAAACTTGCGGGTCTTGCAACCGTTGAATAAATTAACAGGATAAGATTATGGACATTTCTCCACTTTTCAAATTGATGGCGGAAAAGGAAGCATCTGACATGTTCATTACCGCAGATTCTCCCGTGTACCTAAAAATAAAAGGGAATCTTAAGAGCGTTGCAGACAGGTTAGTTACCGCAGATGAGATCGACGGAATGATCTCCCATATTATATCAACCGATGAATATCGGGAATTCAAAGACAGAAAAGACTTTGATACAAGTTTGTTTGTAGAGGGTGTCGGCAGATTCAGATTGAGCTTTTTTGTTCAAAAAGGTTCACCGGGAATGGTGGCCCGGCGTATTTCCACTAAGCTTCCGACTCTTGAGGAATTAGGTTTGCCTCCTGAGCTTGCTGATATCTCGATGACAAATACGGGGCTTGTTCTTATTGTGGGAGGAACAGGGTCGGGGAAATCCACGACTCTGGCTGCATTGGTAAATCATCGTAACACAAACAAGGACGGTCATATCATTACCATCGAAGACCCGGTCGAATTCGTGCATGAGCATAAAAAAAGTATAATTACCCAGAGAGAGGTAGGAAAGGACAGCGAGTCGTATCGTACAGCGTTGAGGGGTGCGTTGCGACAAGCTCCCGACGTCCTGTTGATAGGTGAGATACGCGATAGAGAATCAATGGAAGCAGCCATATCATTCGCGGAAACCGGCCACCTCGTTATGGGAACTCTGCACGCAAATAACGCTCCGCAGACTTTAGACAGGATATTCGGTTTCTTTCCGCACGAAACGCACGACATGCTGAAACTTCAGCTCTCTCAAACCCTGAACGCGGTGCTTGCGCAGCGGCTTATTAAAGCTAAGAGAAGGAATGAGCGTTTCCTGGCTGTCGAATTCATGACGGTAACATCTCGGATCGCCGATCTAATTCTTAAGGGCGAATTCCAGACTCTCAAAAGCGCTATTGAGAGGTCTGCCGGTCAAGGAATGATCACTTTTGACGAGTCTCTGTACGGACTTTATAAAGCTGGAAAGATCGACGTGGAAACGGCGCTATCCAACTCTGACTCGCCGACGGATCTCAGGTTAAGAATTCGGTCGGACGAGGAAAGTGAAATGCCGACTAATATTAGATTAAAGGAAGAAGAGAGCACTGAAGGCGTTGAAGATGACCTACCCGGGTTAGGATAGTCTGATCGCTACGCTATCATCATTACGTTAGAATAAAAATGATACTTGAATTAAAATCCATAGACGTCTGGTCCGCAGTTAAAATCATATTTCTTGTTATGTTCATTCTGCATTTGCTGCTTGGTATCGGCGGATATTTTATTATCATATTCGGTGTAAATTTTGTGTCGGCTTTTCTGAACAGCACAATCTACTCGGATGAAGCGACGCTGCCCGGTTTTTTTGGATTACCCATCGGATTGTTCATCATAGCGATGATTTCCTCAGGAGCGAGCCTGGTTTACGCTGGTTTGGGCGCTCTGATGGCGTTGTTGTATAATGCGTTCGCCAGGTGGGGAGGCGGTGTGATTGTCAATGCGAGCGAGAGCAGCGATTCGAAGAAGCCGAAGCTTGTTGTTAAAAGCAGACCCGAGCCTGAAGAAGAAAATAACAAGGAATGAATCGCGATTTCAGCGGAGTAAGGGTTAGATTCGCGCCGAGTCCGACAGGTCATCTTCATGTAGGCGGCGCCAGAACTGCATTATTCAATTTCCTCTTCGCAAAAAATCACGAAGGTAAATTTCTTCTCCGCATTGAAGATACCGATAAGAAACGCTCTGAAACCGGCTTAACCGATGAAATTCTCCGGAGCCTCCAATGGCTTGGACTTAAATGGGATGAGGAGACAGTATATCAATCTACGAGAATAGAGGAATACAGTGCAAACGCTTTAAAATTACTCGAAACAGGCCACGCCTACCGATGCTTTTGCAAGCCTGAAGAGTTGGACATTAAAAGAAAAAAGGCGCAAAAGGAAAAGAGACAATATAAGTATGACAAAACCTGCCGCCATCTCGACGAGGGCGAGATAAACAATCGTATAGATTCCGGCATCGAATTTTCGTTGAGATTTTCTACACCTGAAGAGGGTACGACCGGGCTGAACGACCTGGTCTACGGCGAAATAGAATTTAAAAACAGTGAGATTGACGACTTTATAATAGTGAGGAGGGACGGTACTCCGACCTATCAGCTGGCGGTAGTCACGGATGACAGCGAGATGGGTATTACACACGTCATCAGAGGTGATGACCACCTCTCGAATACCCCAAAGCAAATCAACATCTTCAATGCCTTGGGTTTGGATATACCGGTTTATGCCCATCTGCCGATGATAATGGGGGCTGATGGAAAAAGACTCTCGAAAAGACACGGAGCAGCGTCGGTTATAGATTTTCAAAAAGAAGGAATATTTCCGGAAGCGCTTTTGAATCACCTCGCTCTGTTAGGGTGGTCACCTAAAGATGACACAGAACTGATGTCCATAGATGAACTGATCAGGCGTTTTCAAATTGAACAGGTCTCCAGGAAAAATGCGATATTCGATTATAAAAAACTTCTCTGGATGAACGGTCAGCACTTATCATCCAAGCCGACGGATGAACTCATCCTAATTCTGAGGAAGAAGTGGGAGACATCCGATGGAAGGGATAAGAGTTACTATGCGAAAGTAGCCGAGATCGTGAAAACAAGGGCAAACAGCACTTCCGAGCTGTTGGAATTTTCAGCTTACTTTTTTGAAGATCCTAAAAAGTATGACGAAAAAGCGATGCGGAAGTATTGGTCGGGTGAAGATGTCAATGAGAGAATCAGGCTGCTTAAAGAGTCGCTCGATGATTTGACCGAGTTTTCAGAAGAGAATTTAGAAGGTATTGTGAGGTCCGAGGCGGACTCACTTGATATCAAAGCGGCGTTACTGATTCATCCGGTGAGGTTGGCTTTAACCGGTTACGGAGTCAGCCCGGGCTTATTTGTGATAATGGAACTGCTCGGCAAGAGCGTGGTAATACGCAGGCTGGATAACGCACTTAAAAATCTTCCTCAAGACTAAGATCGGATAATTCGGATTAACCCATTTAAAAAGGATTACAATCTCGCGCTAACCCGAAGGGTTCCAGATGATGGTCCTCGGGTAAAATCCCCTCCATCCGAACCAGAAAGCCTGTGTACCGACCAACTGCTTCAGCTTTTTCCCTTTTAACTCCCCCTTGAGACCATTTCCGGTCAATCCGTCCCAGAGCGTACCTGTCTCCCTGTCTCGTAAGTAATGTGTGTCAATAGATTCCGCACTCTCGAATGTGAGCACCCTATCATCTACAAGGCGGTCAAATACAGTGACCGTCTCTGCGTCTTTAGAATAGACCGCAAGAATGTTCTGGTTTTCAATCGAGTAATTTACATGATTTGTATTCGTAAAATATTTATGGGGAAAAACTATAGGGAGATCATCAATCACCAGACCGAATACGACGTCTTTGCCGTCTAATCTCTTGTCGAAATTCACAGTGCCGAAAATTCCGAGTCGTTTCCGCGATCTGTTATACCTGTCATAACTCGATCTTGTTGTAAAACGGCTTTTAACCAGTATTTTTGAATCCGGATACGCTTTTTTCCACTCTTTCCATTTTAGATGTTGGACGGGCAGGGCTTTAAGCTGTTTCCCTTCATACTTACCTTTCAGGGCTTTACCGGTAACGTGGCTCCAGTAACTATTCGTTTCCCTGTCGTACATAACAAGTGCGTCACGCCAGAGTTTACCGGATACGCCGAAGGAGTGAACTTTATTATCGAATTTGCGGACATACACGATGCCCGTAAAGCAAAGAGGTCACCAGCTTACCGATATGTACGTGTCTCCTATGAAATCATTGACTATTTCATGTTTGTCTAAATGCCAGGTAGAGTAAGCGCGCGCTTCGCCGTTAACGACCAATCCGAGAACAAGTTCATCGTCCCGCATGAATTTTTCTGCTTCTTCGACGCTTTTGAATTTCGGATCGTCTATTGCAGAAATCCTGTCTTTCGGAAGCACATAATACATTGGATCACCCTGAATTATCTCATACGAGCCTCTTTGCGAAAACCCTGTGGTTGTGAGGACCATAAGCAAAATAATTGATGCTGTAAATCCATGAATAAGTGCGTTCCGTCTTAAGGGTCCTCCGGAATGTAGAAAGTCATTCATAATTAAGAGTAATTTTCATGAACATAATATAATGTAATAGTAAATACAACTGTATGAATATTTAAAACTGCTCGATTCATTCGATCAATAACTATCAAAAATATCGAGGAATTCATATACTGACAAATATTAGTTATTAACAGGATAATATATAAAGCATATATTTATATGAACGTTGTAACAACCTATTTATTAACGGTATAGTCGTCGATTTATCGTTATATTTTATATTTTTAAACTATAATATTATTCAATATGAACAACTTATCAACATCACCCATCCAATAATTTTTCAGATGTTAATAACTTTCGTGAGTTATACACTATGGAGTAAATTCCGCCGGCCGATTATGACATTTAGTAGTATTTTATCAGCGCGTACCTTCAAACCAGTAAAAACTCAGAATTACTTATCTCCGTTAAGAACGGCCAACAGATAGCAACCGCTGATCTTAAACTCCCTGATCAATGGTATAGAGCCGATAAAATTCGATTTTATAATCGGAAATCCATATCGCACCTTGAATGATGGGCGCATGATGTAACTCGTATTATCTAAAATTTGAAAATTTAATATTTTTAATGTTTTAAGTATTCGGGAGATCGACAACCGTACTTTCCTGATATGCTGCAGTTTTGATATTTTCTCCTTATTTCCTCCGAGCGCTTTAAGTATTCCGTAAAATAGGAAAGAGGGCATCAAATGAATGAAAGGAATAGGTGCGATTATTTGTTGATGACCTCCGAAAACGGAATTATACGGCGGAAAGGTCAGAAATATTTTTCCGTCTTCAGCCAAGATCTCCTTGAGAGCGCTTATTGCTTCATAGGTATCAGGTAGGTGTTCAATCACATCGCGCAAGACAATCAAATCGAACTTTGTATTGGAAATGGTATCGCTGGAGTTGATATCATAAACGTCGAGAAGTTCA
Organism: Candidatus Neomarinimicrobiota bacterium; assembly: GCA_022567655.1. Classification (NCBI taxonomy): domain Bacteria; kingdom Pseudomonadati; phylum Fidelibacterota; species Fidelibacterota bacterium. The sequence goes on along the minus strand of JADFGO010000036.1, from coordinate 732 downwards.
AAATGAATCCCCTTATTTTGCGGAATTTCAGATGATTTTTGTAATCTATGTTCATCTATGTCCGTTCCGTAACATTCAGCGCCCATCCTCGTAAAAGCCGCCGTAGTACCGCCTTCACCGCAGCCGACGTCAAGAATTTTAAGTCCTTCAAACGATTGTATATAATTTTCCAGATAAGGTATGAGATACTTATCCGCAAGCGTAAATTGATAAGTCCAGTAATATTCCGCCCACGAATCAAAATCAGCTTTTTTAATTAGAGGCTTAAACATGTGAGTATGAAGTAATTAAATATATTCAATTATCTCTGATGATTGAGGTAATAAAAGGGATATAGGTAACACTGTCAAGCCGATTATATGGATGAAGAATATATCACTTGACAACGCATAGACCTCGTGATATATTTAACCATATGGTTAAATATACTTCCGGTACAATAGATTCCACACTATCTGCGCTTGCGGATCCTACTCGCAGGGCGATTGTCGAAAAACTCACAACCGGTGAAAAATCTGTGCTGGAGATAGCAAAACCCTTCGATATCTCACTTCCGGCTATTTCCAAGCACCTCAAGGTCCTCGAAAGAGCCGGTTTAATTTCCAGAGATATCAGAGGAAGAGTCCACTCTATCAAATTAGTTGCAGAACCGATGAAAGGAGCCATTGATTGGCTCGAACGATACCGCGTATTCTGGGACCACCAATTGGATTCTCTGTCAGAATATCTAAA
>JADFGO010000035.1 GCA_022567655.1 Candidatus Neomarinimicrobiota bacterium | reverse complement strand
ATCCCCCGCCATGAGCGACCTGCCGGAGAGCTGGCCATCCTCCTGGCCTGACAAGCAGGATCAGGATGACCCCGGCTGGCCCGGTTCGTGGAACGGTTTTTTCGGCAGGGATGTCTTCCAGGCGGATCAGGAAAGCTACTTTGTGATGGATGATAACTTCAACGTAGAATTTGGTCAATTTGTTCCGGACCCTTCGGATCTAAGTCGTAAAGGGCTTGGATTAAAAGTTTCCGTAAGGGGCTTGCAGTGGGCCGACCCCTTAGCCCAGGATGCGATGTTCTGGTTATATGACATTACCAATGTTGGAGCCACTACTTACAATAAAATCGTATTCGGAGAGGTCTTCGACGCGCGCATGGGAGGACAGGGTGAGGAAAATGACGACCTTGCCGAGTTTATCTCCGAGGGGAATATAGATATTACCTACTCATGGGATTTAGACGATATAGGTTCGGGCGGATGGTCGCCTGTGGGCTATTTCGGCTTTGCATTCCTTGAAAGTCCCGGAGTCGCCACTGACGGCATAGATAACGATGAAGATGGATTGATAGATGAGAGCCGCGACAGCGGACCAGGTACATTGATTTTCGGTCCGATCGGGATTTACGGAGAGCCGAAAGAGCACTGGTCCGGTGATGAAGACGGTGATTGGATTGGGTTTAGCGATTTTAACGGAAACGGGATATTGGATTCAGGTGAGCCTTTAAACGATGATTTAGGAAAGGACGGAAAAGGTCCCGACGACCTTCTTTATCCCGGAAAAGACACGGGTGAAGGCGACGGAATTCCCACTGATGGGGAACCGAATTTCGATAAGACAGATGTTGACGAATCCGACCAGATAGGTCTCACAAGTATGGATGCTCATATCGAGAATTCTGTTAGATTCTCCGATGATGAGGTCATGTGGCCTCTGCTGCTTCCGGGGCATTTTTCCCCGCCGGCACTTCGGCCGACTAACTATGAATTCTTTTACGGCTCCGGTTTTTTCCTGTTGGAACCGGGGAAAACCGAACGGTTTTCTCTTGCGATGGTCCTGGGAGAGGATAAGGACGATATCCTCAGAAATAAAAATACCGTACAGAATATATATGACGCCAACTATCGTTTCAAACAGCCGCCTATGAAGCCGTCTGTAAGGTCGTCTTCCGGCGATAAAAGTGTAACCCTTTATTGGGACACTATTGCAGAACGTTCAAGGGATCCGATCTATGGCCTTGATTTCGAAGGATACATGATATATAAGAGTACATGGTTCGATTTCTCTGATGCAAACCCGGTCACGGATAGTTTCGGCAATGCCGTATTTTTTGAGCCTGTTGCTCAATTCGATCTCGTGGACGGATTAGTAGGACCGCATCCCATCGGCATCGGTTCCGAGCCCGGCATAGACCAGCCCACAGGAGCTAACCTGAATATGGGCACCGATAACGGCTTAACGCATTTTTGGGTTGACACTGATGTCATTAACGGTCAAAAGTATTTCTATGCGGTCGTTTCCTATGATAAGGGATACGATACCGATTTTTTCGCACGAGGTCTCTCTTCTGATTCCTCATTGACTATCGCCTCCCCGAGTTTGAGCGCTATCGACTTCAAACTGGACAGAACCGGCAACGTCATCGGCGCCGGAATAAACACAGCGGTAGTAACACCGAATGCTCCGGTTACAGGCTACCTTCCAGCCGAGGTAACCAATTTGGAGCATATTGCCGGCCCCGCTACAGGGCGCATAGAATATATGATTTTAGACCAGCTGAATATAAAGGATAACGCAACTTATAATATCTTGTTTGATGACACCTCGGCTCCCGAAATATCTTATTCTATCTTCAACACCACCGATAATGTGCGAGTGATAGCAAATCAAACGGGGATAGACAATGCTAACAGTCCTGAATTTGAAGGAATAATGTTGACTGTATTCAACGATACGGAGATTCTCTGGGACGAGCCGAATTCCGGATGGATTGGCGGCAACAGCAATCTCCTCCCGGATGTACAGGACGTAAAGTCCGACGGAGTTACGGCATTATACCGCTCACCTGCGGATTATATGATGGTTTTTGATTCAGATTTTGTTGATATGTCTACAAACATGAAACCGGCTAAGTTCAAGATATGGGATGTTACCTTCCCTGATGACCCTATCAGTATCAAGTTTTGGTTCAAGGACAAGGATAGTGACGGAAACCTCTCAGGAGACATTGTTAACGATTTTATCTACTTAGAGGTGGAGGGTCCGGACGGTGAGCAAGTGCAAAGCTGGAAAGTGGCTCTTGAAGAGCCGCCTGATATGTTATTCGACACCACTTTTACTGAAAACGATTCGATGATTATTGATACTATTGACGTAGAGCCCATAATTCCGGGTGCAGGCGATACGATGTTCATCGCTATCATTAAACCGTTCAGGTCCGGTGATATCTATGAATTTACGACAACCGGAGCGTCCGTCGACCAGGAGGTGGCAAAGACAGGCCTTGATGAGATTATTGTTGTACCGAATCCTTATGTCGCTTCCGCTTCCTGGGAATCCAGGCTGCCTCCCGGAATCATTTCGGGTCGTGGAGAAAGGAAAATACAATTTTCTCATCTTCCGAGCAAATGTACGATTCGTATTTACAGTGTACGGGGATATCTGGTGGACACGCTCGAGCATGATCAGCCGTTGAATGACGGCACAGAATTCTGGGATTTGAAAAGCAAGGACGGAATGGATATAGCCTATGGTCTATATTTTTATCACATCGAAGCGCCGGGGCTGGGTGAAATCATGGGCAAATTCGCGGTTATCAAATGAGACAATCTTGTGTGAATCAAATGAAAAATGATATTACGATACCTGTCCGACTCCAGCCCGGCATCGGTCTGGCGGGGATGCCGGACAGGAAGGAAAGAACTGTGATACCGAAGGTTTTGTTTCTTATATGGATTACAGTTTTGATGGCGCCGGTTTCAGCATATAGCCAGATCACGGGAAACGTCTCAAAGGTAGGCACGGTTGCAGCTGCGTTCCTTGAGATAGAAGTAGGGTCTCGTGCCGTCGGCATGGGCGGCGCTTACGTGGCGGTTGCCGATGATGCCACCGCTGTTTACTGGAATCCGGCGGGACTGGCACGTATTTCTAAGAGCGAAGTTGTTCTGGTTCATACTAACTGGCTGGTAGATACATCATTTGATTTTGTCGCCATAGCAATTCCTGTTGGTAATTTCGGGACTATCGGAGCGAGCATCACATCTTTGAGCACTGACGAAATGGAAGTCAGAACCGTTCTGCTTCCGGAGGGTACCGGAGAACGTTTTTCTACAAGTGATTTATCCGCCGGATTGTCATACGCATTGAATTTGACAGACAGGTTTTCCATTGGCGTGAATGCCAAATATATTTCGCAGAAGATATGGCACATGAGTGCGCAGGGGTTTGCGCTGGACATCGGGACTTTATTCAAGACAAATCTCAATGGTATGGTTATTGGTATGAGTATATCGAATTTCGGCACTTCTATGAGGCTTCAAGGGAATGATATTTTTGTAAATTACGATGAAGCTCCTAATTTCGGTGGAAGCAACGACCGAATTCCGGCGTTTAAGCAGACCGAAAAGTATTCTCTGCCCCTTCTCCTCCGGGTGGGGTTGGCTATGGACATTATCAGCAGTGAAAGCAACACGCTTACAGTCGCTCTGAATGCGGCTCATCCTAATGACAACACCGAATATGTCAATATGGGTGTGGAATATGCGATTGGCGACATGGTTGCGTTGAGGATGGGATATAAGAACACGTTTCTTAGAGATTCTGAAGAGGGTATTACCGCCGGAGTGGGGACGAAACTCGTTTTAGCCGGTGGAATTGCCTTCACGGTTGATTATGCTTACCAGGATTTCGGCAGGCTGAATAACGCTCAAATGTTTTCACTTACGCTTGAATTTTAATGGAGAATATCCTGTATCCGGTTTATGATAAAAAATAACACTTGACATTTGAGGAAGGGCAATTATATTGAATTGTATCAAAGTAATAATACCAAAATTAAACCCACAATGTGGTATAATGCGCGCTAAATATAGGGTTTTATTACGCTGGTATGTTTAGTGCGATAACACCGATCAACTCAGGGTTGATTGGATATAACAATGGAGGTACAGGATGATGAAGAATAAGCTACAAATGACGCTGGTAGTTGCTTTTACAGTCATGTTTGTCGGGCTTTTTGCTTCAACAATTTACGCCCAGGAAGACGACGTTCGCTACGCGGCGAAAAACACCGGTTTCGGCTTAACCGACATCGACAATGACGGCCGCAGTGAGATCATAATGTTCGATGATAACTCCGGCTTTGTTCGTGTGTATGAAGCCACGGCTACTGATACGTATGTATTAGTGAAAGAGTGGCAGCCGAACCCGGCTAACTGGGTACCGGGCGCCACTGTAAAGAGCGGGATAGAGGCGGTGGATTTTAACGATGACGGTGCTGAGGAGATCTATCTTTCCGATACGAAGGGTAACTCCTGGGTTATAATCCCCGGCACGGATGTTACCAAGATGCTCGACGACGCTAACTGGACCCGGCTCCACGACTGGAAGGTCGGCTTAGTTCACAATACTGACTATAATGAAACCGGCGAGGTCCGCGGAAACCTTATAGCCGACGTTGATGGTGACGGTTTGGAGAGCGTTTATATTGCCGCTAACAACTTCGGCGCGATTCTGGATATGGAGTGGGAGGGAGATGCAGGTGATGGCGGTGCCGGCGATGTGACTGACGGGGATCTTTACGGTTATTACACGACGTCGATAGTCGAAGCTGATGTTCAAGGCGGTAGTTTTGCTCGTCCGTCCAACATACAAATTACTGACATGGACGGTGACGGACTCATGGAGATCCTGGCGATCGTTCCGTGGACGGGTGACAACCCTATAGCCAACCTGACGGGATTGTATATATTCGAGCAAACGGATCTAGATGACCCAGGCAATCTGGGCGTCAACACCGCCCTGACCATGGTATGGCATGAGGCATCTGAGGCAATTTTCAAGCGCGGCTATATCTTAACGGCCGGCGGTACCTTAAGAGCTAATGTAGACATCGACGGGGACGGCCTGGGAGAGTTTTTGACGTATGACGGTGATGGCGGCGAAAGAATCGTCTATCTCTTTGAGGCAACTAATGCGACGGACAATGAATGGGTGGAAGTCTGGTCGTATCAGTTTTCCGACGGGGATGCAGGCATAGTTGGAGGTGAGCGCGGTATCATGGTGATGGATATAGACGGAGATGGTAATGATGAGATTGTAGTCATAGTCGATTCATACGATCCTGATGATACAGATAATAACGGCTTCAATGCGGGTCATATATTCGAGTTTGACGGTAGCCTTAGCGGTTATGGTTTACCGGACACGCCCACGGCGACGTTTGATCCACCGAGGGATGCCATGGACCAGGTCAGATTGGAGAATAACTCCCTGGTATATGATGTGGACGGCGACGGCGAGGACGAACTCGTGCTGACGTATCGCGGCGGTAACGGCATGTTTCTGTCAATCATATCGCTTGAGGCCACTGATACTGAATTAGCCGCTGGAAATGTTACGATGACGGTTGAGTTTGAGGAACTATTTGTATTTGTAGGTGTTGAAGATGGTCCGTTAGCTCAGATGCCCAGCGACTACTCATTGGGCCAGAACTATCCCAACCCCTTCAACCCTTCGACCACCATCGCGTATGATGTTCCTGCAGCATCCAATGTTTCTATAAACATATATGATATGTTGGGCAGGAATGTGATAACATTGGTAAACGAACAAAAGAACGCAGGTTCGCATACCGTTGAATGGAATGGAAAGAACTCGAGCGGAATACAGGTAACAAGCGGAATCTATTTCTACCGCTTGGAAGCCGGTCAGTCCGCAATCACGAAGAAAATGTTACTGCTCAGGTAACATGATATTTTCTCGAACGTGAGAGAAATAACTTCACATTACAAAGCCCTGCAAACGCAGGGCTTTGTTTTTTCTGTCCGGCGGGTGCCGGGCGGGGTGGTCAGGGCATTACCGAAATAAGAGTTCTTCGCTGAATTATTAAAACCGTGCGGGATTTGTTCTTCTTAGAGATCATCATTGTCAAATAAAAACCGTTAACCTCTCAAACATTTTAGGCTAAAATTCTGTTTAACGCACGTCTGATATTGCACAGAACAATATGGGAAAAAGGGAGCTGTTCGAGGTTTAACGGTAAGAAATTTCGGCGGGTTTATCGTCAAAAATCTCTACACACTTAGTGCATTTAGTTATTGACTCTTATCTATCTGCGAAATTATCTTTTCGGGAAATAATTACAGAAAGTTTACTTTTGTAAACATCACGGCCGGATGAATTATTAAAAGGTGAGTGTGATATGAATATAGATCTGATTATGGTACTCGCTTATTTCGTGGTCATTTTCCTGATCGGAATATATAAAAGCGGTAAACAGAAAAAGGATGCCACCACTTATTTCCTTAGTGGAAGGAATCTCCGCTGGCCTGCAATAGCGATGTCCACGATCGCGACCAACATTCAAGCAGGTCATTTTATCGGAATGGGTGGCGCTGCATACGTTTATGGTCTGGCGTGGGCGAATTTTGAGATCGATGCGGTCTTCGGCATTCTTCTCGCTGCTTTCTTTTTTGTCCCTCTCTATCTGCGTATGAAAGTATTCACCATTACCCAGTTCTTTGAGGCAAGGTTCGGCAGTTTTGTAGCTCTGAGTTATTCTATCTTTTCCCTGATTCTGTTCGGAGTTATCTATATGGGAGGAGCGCTCTACTGGGGAAGCATCGCGATTAACGGTATTTTTGCAGATCAGTTAACAGTACTTCATTCTGACCCGGTAATCAGGCTCTACATCATTGTGGTTCTCATGGGCGTGTTTTCATCTCTATATGTCTATTTCGGCGGTCTCGCGGCAGTTGTCCGCACTGACATCATTCAGTTGGTTACATTGTTAGGAGGCGCGTTTATAGTTCTGGTATTAGCGGTGAAAGCGGTCGGTGGATTCTCTGAATTGTATAATCCTGACAATTATGCCAATATCACGACCGGAAGGGATCATTTAATGCACCTGTTTCTGCCTATAGAGCACCCGAAAGTACCCTGGCCGGCCGTGTTCTTCGGCATGGCTCTATTGCACATCCAGTATTGGGGCGCAAACCAGGTGATTCTGCAAAGGTCTCTTGCCGCCCGTTCCCTGAAGGATGCCCAGATCGGATTGATAGTCGGCGGTTTTTTAAAGTATGTTTTTGCGGCTTTGATAATAATACCGCCAATCGCACTGGTAGGTTTTCATAAACCCCTTGAAGACCCTGACCAGGCATACATTGTACTGGTAAACACGCTGCTGTCACCGGGTGTCCGGGGTTTCGTGATTATGGGCCTCTTCGCTTCCCTGATGAGTACAGTGGATTCCATAATAAATTCGGTCAGCACCCTTTTTACGTTTGATATTTACAAGAGATTGGTAAATAAAAACGCGACGGATGAAAAGTTGATGAAGGTAGGAAAGAATTCAATCGGATTCATTACCCTTTCCGGAATCATGTTCGCATTTTCCCTGATCTATATAAAATATCACGGATTTAATTTCCCTCTTTCACTTATAACGAACGAGATATCTTACCATATAAAAGCAGGTTATACGATACTGATTTTGGCCGCGGTGTTCTGCACCAGAGCGCCGAGGAAACTTGTCGTGTACGTTTTTGTCGGCAGTGCAGCGGTTTCGCTCGCATTCAGATATTACATATTCCCGGATATGAACTGGTTAAACCGGACAGGATGGGTCATCGTATTAGGTTTTGCGATATTAGCGATTGTATCATATTTTTCACCCGGAACGAAGATCAAATGGAAAGAATTGCTCATTGTAGATTCAAGAAAGGTCGGGTATTTCGGCGTGGTTCTTGCCATATCATTAGTCGTGTTGAACGTGCTCTTCAGGTAAACAAGGGAAAATATCAATGAAAATAACATTTGCCGGAACCGGAGATGGACGGGGTATCCCTGCAATAGGTTGTAGGTGTGAACGGTGTGAGATTGGGAGGAAAGAGAGTGGGAAAAACCGACGACGACGGGTATGTGTTATAATAAAAAATAGTTCGGAGACAATTATACTCGATACACCGATCGACATCGGACGGATAGTAAATAAGTACAAAATATTCAACATATCTGCGATATTTCTTTCTCACAAACATTGGGATCACATCGGAGGAATAACCGAATTCGAGTGGTGGAATGCAGAGAAAATCCCCGTTTACGGGAATATGTCCGCGCTTGCAAATTTCGAAACAACTGAAAGACTGTATGATAGGTGCAAATTTCATGTCATGCATGACCGGGATTCGGTTAAAATAGGGGGGATAAAATTTAAATGTTTCAAGGTAAATCATAAAGTCCCCACCCATGGCTTGATCATAAGGGAAGATAGTAAACGCATAGTTCATTTTAGTGACAGCGTTAATTTATCATTAAATGATTTTGAGAAAAGACAGGTGAAAAAAGCGAACCTCGTCATATTCCATACACCGGGCTATGACGGCGGCACTGACCACATCGACGTTATCAGCGTGATGAAAATTGCGAAGAAATATCCGGAGATCAAATTCATTATCTCTCATATCGGGCATAATAACCTATCTCACGAAGAATTAGAGGAAAAATTTGCTTCTTATAAAAATCTGCGCGTCGCATATGATGGACTGGAGATTAAAATTTAATTTGCCCGACAATGAGTAAATTTCCACGATTCATAGGCTTTCAACTCAATCATTTCAGCGCCGGTATTCTTTCAACCAAACCCAGGAGTTGCCGTTAGGGTGAATATCTTGACTTATGATGTAGTTATATTAGGGCATTTTGCAAAAGATAAATTGATAATCGACGGAGAGGAAAAAGATGCTCTGGGCGGAGCTGTTTATTATGGCGCTATGGCTCTATCGAAGTTGAATTATTCCGCCGCAATTATTACTCTTCTCTCCAAGGATGATTTCTTTTACCTCGACGTAATGAGAAAAGACGGTATAAAAGTTTTTTCCCACGAAGCTGAACTGACCAGTGGGATTAAAAATACGTACTTTGGAGAAAAGCATGATAAAAGAGTATGTGAACCAATTGCGTTCGCAGGTGAATTTAAAGCAGAACATATACCGGATATTGCGACTGAAGTATTCCATATAGGACCTATAATGGCAGGCGAAGTGTCTCTGAACTTAATCGAACATATAACCTCCCGGTTTGAAAGAGTGTCCCTCGACCTTCAAGGCGTATTGCGCGTTAGAGACGGCAAGGAATTGATATTCGTTGATTGGCCGGATAAGGAGCGTGGATTAAAAGGGATTCATACGGTTAAGGCGGATTCCGTTGAATCGGAAGTTATTACGGGTGAAAAGGACATCTCGAAAGCGGCTCGAATTATCGCTGAATGGGGACCACGAGAGATAGTAATCACTCACAAAGACGGTTTGCTGGTTTACGCTGACGGCGAAATATTTGAAGCCCTGTTCACCCCACACTCGATAAAGGGACGTACCGGTCGCGGAGATACTTCGATCGTCTCCTATCTTGCGAGCAGATTAAAAACGTCGGTAGAAAAATCGTGCAGGTTTGCCGCTGCGGTAACTTCCATAAAGTTGGAGAAAGAGGGACCCTTTGACCGTACGTATCAGGATGTCCGGGCAAAGCTTGAAGCTGACTATTCTTTCACGTAAAAAATATCATGAGTGATATAAGAATCGGTATAATCGGAACTGGAGCAATTGCGGGAACGCACGCAGGAATATTGCAACAAAACGACGCTGTGAAATTGGGTTCTGTTTACGATATTCAGAATGACCGCGCGGAAAGATTTGCAGCCGAATTTGGTATGCAAGCGCTTTCCGGCGATGAGGATGTCATCGCTGATTCTGATGCCGTTTATGTTACTGTTCCCAATAATTTCCATGCCGAAATGACGCTCAAAGTCTTGAACCATGGTAAACACGTCTTTTGTGAAAAGCCGTTTGCACTCAATCTCGACGATGCCCGGAAGATAGTTGATGCTGTTGAAAAAGAAGGGGTTGTCTACCAGCTTGGGTTCAGCAGGAGACTCGCCCCGGTCTACAAAAAAATGAAAGAGCTGATAACGAGTGGGGAACTTGCCCCGAAATCGTTTAACATAAAAATGAACCGTGGAGAGCTGCAGGTTCCGCCGTGAACGAGCGACTCCAAAATCACGGGTGGATTCCTCTTTGAATCTACGCTTCATTTGATCGATATGGTTCGATACCTGTTTGGTGAAGTGAAGGAAGTCACGGCAGTTGGGTCAAAATCGGTCTACCCGTGTGTGGATGATTTTTCCATGATATTCGAAATGGAAAACGGAGTTCACGGTGTCTTTTCCTCCAGCGCTCACACCACATGGATATTTCCGTTTGAACGAGTAGAAATTTATGGAGACCACGCTTCAGTCGTAAGTGATGAGATGGAAGCTGTTACTTATTGTATGGACTTAAATACGCCTGTTGAGAAACTAACCTTTTCGACGCTCCCTATCAATGAGCGTTGGGGATTCACACAGGAAAATAAGATATTTGTGGATAGGCTTTTAGGTCGGGATTCCGGGGAGAACGCCCTGGTCGCCACGCATCTTGACGGATATAAGAACGTTGAACTCATGGAAAACATTTATGAAAAAGTGGGATTGGGTCGATAAACCAAACTGTCCATTAATTTCTTTGTTAATAGAAATTTTGAATAAGTAAGTGAACTCAAATAAATTACACAGGATCCGGAAACAAAAATGATAAAAACTATCAGGTTAACCACTGCTCAGGCTATTATTCGTTTTTTAAAGGCTCAGTGGGTCGAGCTGGATGATGATAGTAACCCGTTTTTTGCCGGAATGTGGGGAATATTCGGTCATGGAAATGTAGCGGGTATTGGGCAGGCGCTCGAGCAAGATGGAGAGTTCACTCATTACTTACCCCGGAACGAACAAGCGATGGTGCATATTGCTGCGGCTTTTGCCAAGCAGAATCGCCGAATGAGGGCGTTCGCCTGTACTACTTCAATAGGTCCCGGCGCGACCAATATGGTAACCGCGGCGGCGGGCGCCACTATCAACAGGATTCCCGTGCTTCTACTGCCGGGTGATACATTTGCCCGAAGAAACGTCGGCCCGGTTCTACAACAATTGGAGTATCCCCCCGGTCAGGACGTATCCGTTAATGATTGCCTGAGAACCGTGAGCCGTTACTGGGACCGTATAAACCGACCCGAGCAAATTCTTACGTCGTTTCCGGAGGCGATGCGGGTTCTTACGGACCCTTCCGAGACCGGGGCGGTGACTATATCTCTGCCGCAAGACGTGCAAGCCGAAGCATACGATTTTCCCGAAACCTTTTTTGAAAAAAGAGTTCACTATATCCCGAGGACGATTCCCGACCCCGCCTTGTTACTTCGTGCAGTGGAACTGATAAAGAAATCCACGAAACCCTTGATCATCGCAGGCGGAGGTGTGATTTACTCCGGGGCAGATGAATCATTGGCAAAGTTTTGTGAATCCACGGGGATACCGGTCGGCGAAACTCAAGCTGGGAAGGGTTCTCTTAATTGGAAACATGATAAGAACCTGCAGGGAATCGGGGTTACGGGAACCTCATCCGCTAATCGGATTGCGAAGGAGGCTGACCTCGTGATTGCTATAGGTACCCGTTTGTCAGATTTTACTACGGCTTCAAAGACCCAATTTCAGAATCCCGAAGTGAGATTCATCAGCATCAACGTATCTCCGTTTGATGCAGGTAAACATTCAGCGCTGATGCTGGTCGGGGATGCAAAGGCAACCCTGGAAAGGCTGAATCAGATGCTGTCGGAGAAAGCTTATTCCGTTTCACCGGATTACGAAGAGGCGATTCAAAATTTAATCAACGAATGGCATAAGGAGTGTGATCGAATATTCTCACCGGGCAACGGGGAAAAGGTCAGTCAAGGTGAAATAATCGGTATATTGAATGAATTCATGACAGACAAGGATACTTTAGTTTGTGCTGCAGGAAGCCTTCCGGGGGACCTGCATAAGCTGTGGCGGGCGGAGAACGGCGACCAGTACCACATGGAATACGGCTATTCGTGTATGGGCTATGAAATAGCCGGTGGACTCGGTGTAAGATTTGCGAAAGAGGAGGGTGATGTGTTCGTTATGGTCGGGGACGGTTCTTATCTCATGATGCATACCGAAATTGTCACTTCTCTTCAGGAGGATAAGAAACTTATAATTATCCTTGTGGACAACCATGGGTATGGAAGCATAGATGGCTTGTCGAAGAGCCTCGGAAGTATGGGATTCGGAAATAAGTTACGACGTCGTGACCCGAAAACCGAGAAACTAACGGGCGATTTTCTTGAAATTGACTTTGTTGAGAATGTTATCTCCCTCGGCGCCGAAGGCATCAGAGCCGGAACACGCGAAGAGTTTGATTCAGCGCTGAAAAAAGCCAGGGGAAATGAAAAGACCACGGCAATCATCATCGAACTTGAACCATCGGATGTCCCCGGCTACGAATCGTGGTGGGACGTACCGATAGCAGAAGTTTCGGAAATGCAGACGGTACAGCAAGCACGAAAAGAATATGAGGAAAAAGTAAAAAAAGAACGGTATTTTTAGTGAGTCAGCAGAGAGTGAAATTGGGGATTGCGCCGATAAATTGGTCTAACGATGACCTCCCGGAACTTGGGGCGGACATTTCACTCGACAGATGTCTGTCTGAGATGCAGGAAGCCGGATATGCGGGAACGGAATTAGGAAATAAGTTTCCGACTCAGGCTGCCACGCTTAAACCGTTGCTCTCTAAATATGGATTATCATTAGCCTCTATGTGGCATACCACTTATTTTGTTGAGAACGACGATTTGGAAGCCGAGCTGTCCAGGATAAAAGAGAACTTGGAATTTCTTTCGGCGATGGGAACGAGCGTGATCAATATTGCCGAGTGCAGCGGGAGTGTCCATGGTGACAGGAACAAGCCGTTATCAAATAAACCGGTGTTTGATGACAGGGAATGGGATCGTCTAATTACAGGTTTAAAAAAAACCGGTGAATTATGTGATGCATATGGAATCAGCCCTGCATTCCATCACCACATGGGGACCGGAGTTCAGACTGAAGACGAGATCGACCGATTGATGTCCTCGACTGCGAATGAAAAGGTTTACCTGTGCGCTGATACAGGTCATATGCGTTTCGCAGGGTTTGACCCGCTGCCGGTTTACGAAAGATATATCGGCCGTATTCGTCATATTCATTTGAAGGACGTTCGCGAGAATGTATTGACCGAAATGTTAGACAAGGATGCTTCCTTTCTGGATTCGGTTATAGAAGGAGTATTTACGGTGCCGGGAGACGGGATGATCGATTTTAAACCGGTTTTCGACGTCGTTATCGAGTCGAACTATAATGGGTGGATGATAGTAGAAGCCGAAGGGGATCCGTCAAAAAATAACCCGCTTCAATATTCCAAAATTGCAAAACGATATATAAGTGAAATTGCAAACATATAAATTATAAACGTGAGAAGGCGATAGATGAATAATACAAAGATGCAACTTACTACCGACTTCGGCAGCGACTGGTGGAATGATTCATGTGACCTGAAAGAATTACAGGATGCTGTCGATCAGGGCGCCGTAGGCGCCACCTCCAATCCGGTGATTGTTAAGATGGTAGTTGAAAATAAACCAGATGAATGGCTGCCTGTCATTGACAGGCTGATCTCAGAAAGCCCGAACAAAACCGAAGATGATATTACATGGGCTTTGGTAGATGATATCGGAACTCGCGCCGCAAAAATACTCAAACCGGTATATGATAAAACAAATGGAGAGAAGGGAAAGCTCTCGCTTCAGGTGAATCCGAAGCAGTATCCGAACCCTGAGCGAATGGTGGAACAAGCGAAGCATTTAGCCGGATTAGCGCCTAACGTAGCCATTAAATGTCCGGCAATCGGTCCCGGACTTGAGGCTATCGAAGAGTTAGTAAGCCAGGGGATTACCATCAACGCCACGGTCAGTTTCTCAGTTCCTCAAGCGGTCAGCTGCGCAGAGGCGGTCGAGAGGGGTTGGAAGAGGGCGGAAGAAAACGGAGTGGATACTTCCAATCTCTCACCTTACGTGACTATAATGGTAGGACGAATTGATGATCACCTCAGGGGGATTATGAAGGATGAAAGTATTACGATTGATCCCGATTACCTGGACTGGGCGGGTGTGGCAATATTTAAAAGAGCCTACAAGATATTTAAGGAACGGGGATACAGGAGTAAACTACTGTCCGCAGCCTTCAGGTGTCATATGCACTGGTCGGAGCTGGTGGGGGGTAACGTGGTCATCAGCATGCCCTATGATTGGTGGAATAAGTTTAATGATTCCGATATCGAGGTGAAGGAACGAATGGATAATGATGTTGATAAGAAAATAATAGATCAGCTTCAGGAGAAGTTTGTTGACTTCAGAAGGGCTTATGAGGAAGACGGAATGAAGGTCGAGGAATTCCTCAAGTTCGGCCCTTCAGTTCGCACTCTAAGTCAATTCCTGGGGGGCTATGACGGTCTGGTTGGTATTGTACGGGAGAGAATGCTCGCAACCTGATGGTGAAAGTGAGTTTTCAATGTCAAATTTCAACCGATTCATTCAATTTATATTCAGATTGTGGTAAATCAATTGCGAAAAAGGAGGCTTAGTGTTTGAGTCTGGTCAAGATATTTCGGGATAAGACGTTTTCGGTCGGGTACAATGAATATCTGACGCCTGACGACGATACAGGATTGAGATTTCAAATCCTTCAAATGGACGCAAATTCAGAGGAGACGATCCTGTCGAATGAATATGAAACCGCGCTACTGGTTATCGAAGGGAAGGGAACTTTAAGGTACGGTGATCAATCAGTAAAATTTGACAGGACCAACTGGATTGAGCAGAATCCTGTAGCGGCTCATTTTCCTGCGGGAGATGAAATCCGGATTATGACAGAAGAAGTTTCTCGACTGGCTGTTATCAGTACTCTGAACGGCTCCCGATTTGATGGTAAAATCTATCTTCCCGAAGAAGTCGACATTGAGCGAAGAGGAGAAGACATACTCGACGGAACGTGTTATCGGTTGGTCCGCTTGGTTTTTGACAGAACAATTGCGCCGGAGAACGCGAAACTGGTTTTAGGTGAAGTATTAAATTTCCCGGGCAAGTGGAGCAGTTATCCGCCGCATCACCATGAGCAACCGGAAATCTACTATTATGAGTTCTCTCCTCATGAAGGATATGGTCATGGAGAGCTCGGCGAGGATGTCTTCAAGATCAAACATCAGGACTTATTAAAGATAACGAATTCCCGGGATCACAGTCAGGTGTCGGCGCCGGGATACCATATGTATTATATCTGGGCGATTAGGCATCTTGATGATGCGCCGTATACCGGATTTGAATTCACCGAGCCATACGATAAGTTATTAGACTGAACATGGCGAAACGTCCCGGTTAAATAATGTCTTTAGATGATGCCATCGCAGCTCATCAATAGTCTCACTGTACACGGTGACCCGCGCATTAAAATGATGAACTTTTATATTCATTATATTCCACTTTCGACGAGCTGGCAAGAGTGTTTATCAGGAATTGACTAAAGATGAGGAATCGGAAATTACCGGTTATATTACTGTTCTTTTCGTTGGTCGGCTGTGAGAAAAAAGCCGACCCGCTTCCCGGTGAAGTTGTTGCAGTTGTTAACGGTGTGCCCATCACAAAACGAGAGATGGTAAGACGAATAGAGCTTACTCCCGTTCCGGGGTTTCATCGGCATAAAGACAGGAATAAACGGGCGCTCGACATGTTGATTGACGAATTGACGTTGAGTCTAATGGCTAAGGAACAAGGTTTTGAGGATTCACCGGATTACAAGGAAGCAATAGAATTCATTGAACAGCAGGCGTTGATTCGTGAACTTTTCTTTGAAGAGATCCGAAGCAAAGCAGTTCCCGATTCACAAAATATTGATCTTGCGCTGAGAAAGTCACTGGTACGTCTGACGGTCAAGGCATTAATGACGGAAGAAAAACACATCACCGATAAATGGCTTAAACTCATAAAGACAGGAACAACATTTGAGGAGCTGATAAGAGAATCTGAAGGTGATTCCAGGATTCAAATAACAGGTTTGTCGTTTCACTGGGGGGACGGCGCCGTTCCTATTCAGGTAGAAAATGCCGCTTACCGGCTAAGGGTCGGAGAAACGTCAGCTGTTTTAAAATTGCCTAACAGCTTCGCTATTCTTTACGTTGAGGATGCCGCTCAAGATGTTATCCTGTCTCCCTATGAAGTCAGCAAGAAACAATCGCAGATCAAACAGGTGCTTCGTGCAAGGAAAGAGAGCGTTTTGGCGAATGAATATGTATCAAAACTCATGAAACCTATAACAGTAGAGCAAAAAGGGGATGGTTTGGAAGCCGTCGTAAAATTTTTTGAAAGGAGACTGGCGCTGATCGAGAATGACGAGTTGCCGTTGGCGCAAATTATGAACGAGGAATTGACGCTGTCCGATGAAATTGATCTTTCTCTGCCGGTCATAAAGACGCCCGGTTTTGTGTGGAATGGCAATGACGTAGCGGTTTTACTCAGGAATTATAATTATCCGATAATTAAAAACAGTCGTGCCTCCCTTCGCAAAACAATGACGGATTTTTTAAAAAGCGCTGTCACCGACCACTATTTAGCGGTACGAGCCGAACAGATTGGCTTGCAGTCCGCCGAAAGAGTAAGGGAGGACGTTCAAATGTGGAGCCGGTATTTTTTAAGTCAAAAAGGATTAAGCGCTTTTGCTGACCACGATACTACCCGGAATGACAGAGAATCTATTGACAGACAGGTCAAGGCTCTGCGAGAGAGGGCGCAAATAGAGATCAATCACGATTTCTTAGAAAGTATTGAGCTAACTGGTATTCCCATGATTGCTGTCTGGAAGAACCGTTTTAATCAGCATTTGGCGGCACCCCCACTGGTGCAGTACTGAATTTGAATTTGAAATTATTCAATAAAGATCTATTAGATAATTTTTGGCAACGATAGTAAAAGTGACATAATGGGACGTGGAGAAGGTCATTGAGATGATGAATGTTTATCTAAAAACATGAGATAAATGGTACTCGGATAAGGATGATCTTATCTTTGAACCTTCAAATTTGTTTCATTGCTGAAAAACTGTTCCTCATAGTTCATATCAATTGCAATCTGGCTTACATAAATACTTTATATTAAAATGTAATATCGATATGGGAATATTCGTGATTGAGCTGAATTGGATGTAATCGTGAAGTTTAATAAAATGTAAATATGTCTTACATTTACAATACAATTATGAAAGAGATTGCGTGTATGAAAGCGAAAAAGGTGATGAAATCTGTCTCTTCACTGCTTTTGGCAGTATTGATTTCTTCCACTGCTCATGCGCAGTACAAGGTGGGCGACGTTGTGTCTGATTTCACCTTACAAAGCTACAATAGCACCACAAAAAGTTTTGATGGCTCCACGATTTCATTTTTCGACTATAGCGGAGATGTTGTGCTCCTCACATTCTGGTTCTTCGGTTGTCCTCCATGTGTAGAGGAGGCGCCGGTCATACAGGCGGAGCTGTGGGAGAAGTATAAAGACAGAAATTTTCAAGTTTTGTCGATTGGTTTCAGGGAATCGGTTGAAAACGCGGAGCTGTGGGTGGGTTTTTATCTAATTACGCATTTAGTTGTGATAGACGAAGGAAGTGTATTTGAGAGCTATAGTGGTAATTTAGGCTTTGCAACCTTTCCGCTCAACGCAATCGTAGGTTCCGACGGCCGCTTATTATATTCAGAAGTTGCCTTTGACCTTGAGACGTTAGACGAGATCATAAATAGTAATACTGTAATTGTGTCTATTGATGATGAACCGGCAAATATACCCGATAAACTCACACTTCACCCGGCGTATCCGAACCCATTCAACCCTTCAACGACAATATCCTTTGATCTCAACGCTCGATCAAGCCTGAATTTGAAAATATTCGACCAGCTCGGCAGGGAGGTAATCACCCTTTATAGCGGAACTCTCGAACGAGGGAATCATTCTTATACCTGGAACGGTAGAGACAATAATGGGAAGAAAGTCTCCTCGGGAATTTATTTTTCACAGCTGCAAGTGGGAGAGCTGCATAGGGTGCGAAAGGTAACTCTCTTAAAATGACTAAGCGTTTTTACTTGATTGCTGTAACTCTTTTAATTTTCTCCGGTGCGGACAGCGCAACGCCGTTTATTCCTTTGCAAGGGAACGTCACAAGTTACAGGTTGAAGACCCTGGGGGGAAAGAAGATAAGCCTGAAGGACTACAGGGGAAGTCCTTTACTTATAAATTTCTGGGCGACTTGGTGCGCTCCTTGCAGAAAGGAGTTTCCAATAATTAAAGAGATAGAAAAAAAATTCGGCAAGGATGGTCTTGTAGTTCTCGCAGTGAATGTAGATGATACCAGAACAATTTCCGGTGTCAAATCATTTGTATCGGCGCATTCTCTTAAATTCACAATTCCTCTGGATCCTAACAGGAAACTTTTCAACAGTTTCCATGGTACATCATTGCCGCTGACGCTGCTTATAGATGCTTCCGGTAATGTGATAAGGACATATTCGGGCTTTTTAGGCGCATGGGAAGAAGATATTAACCGGCTGTTGTCTGAGTTGGTGACAAACGCTTCATCGCAAAAGGCGGAATAAGAATGAACTGGCAGAGAGCAGGAACCTTTGCCGTAACCCTGGCGATCACAACGACGAATGTGTACGCGCAGGATATCCATTTTTATGGGTCGAACAAAGTTCGCTTCGCCGACGGCACAAGGCTAAACAGCCTGCAAAATCTTCAAACGTCCGGTTCGGGGAATTCTTCCGGTGTTACAACGGGTTTTCTTGAAAATTGGGCAGATATATCAGCAGTTTACAACAACTGGTTTGCCACATTCAGGTACGAGTTTGATGATCCTTCTGAATACGGTCTTAACAGAAATGATATAGTCAACTGGAGTATCTACTACGAAAATGAAAACTATTCGTTAAATGCCGGCACTTTCGAAGAGCTCTTCGGGCGCGGTCTCACGTTGAATCTCTATGAGGACAGGTCGATATTTTACGATAACAGGCTTGAAAACGGCGGAAAATTCAAATATGACGGCGACAGGTTTTCCGTAACCTTCTTGAAAGGGAACAATCTCTTCTATGAGACATTGAACGAAAACACGGCAAGGCAGGATTA
>JADFGO010000034.1 GCA_022567655.1 Candidatus Neomarinimicrobiota bacterium | reverse complement strand
GCTGTGTCTCGGCTGTATAATGGAAAATTCTCTCAAAAGATACACCGAAACGGGTAGAAAATATGCTCTCGCCTGCAAAGAAGGTCCCGTTTTCGACGCCTCGGATCTGATTTTATGATGAAGAGCGCCGAAGAGAGGTGGGAAGTAGATTTTTCAGTCGGTCTTGCATCCCTGAATCTTAAGAATCCGCTGTTAGCAGCCTCAGGTACTTTCGGGTACGGCGATGAAACCAAGGATTTGGTGAATTCTGAGCAGTTCGGGGGAATATGCACTAAATCTCTGACATTGAAACCCCGGGACGGAAATCCGCCGCCGCGAATCGCCGAACTTGAATACGGCATGCTTAACGCCATAGGACTTGCCAACATCGGAGTGCAAAAGTTCATAGATGAAAAACTATCCTATTTGAAGGAGATAAACACGGCGGTCATAGTGAACGTCGCCGGGTTTTCCATCTCCGATTACGTAGAGGCGGTCAAGAAGCTGGATTCGCTGGAGGGAATCGACGGGTATGAGATAAACGTTTCCTGCCCGAACGTTGACGGCGGCTTGGAATTCGGTAGTTCAGCGGAATCCGCCGCTGAATTGACGGGTAAATTAAGGAAAGAGACCGACCGCTTACTGATGATAAAGCTCTCTCCCAACGTAACGAGCATAGAGGAAATAGCAATCGCCGTCGAATCAGCCGGCGCAGACGCTATCTCATTGATAAACACGCTTGTGGGAATGAGCCTCGACATTATATCTGAACGCCCTCTTCTCGAAAGGGGATACGGAGGATACAGCGGTCCGGGAATTAAACCGGTAGCTCTCGCGATGGTGAACAAGGTTTTCAATTCCGTTAAGATTCCGGTCGTTGGAATGGGAGGCATAACAAACTCGGAAGATGTCGTCCAATTTATGCTCGCCGGAGCCACGGCTGTACAACTCGGAACGCAGAATTATATCGATCCCACATCCGTTATCAGCATCTTAGACGGCCTCATTGATATC
Source organism: Candidatus Neomarinimicrobiota bacterium (assembly GCA_022567655.1). Classification (NCBI taxonomy): domain Bacteria; kingdom Pseudomonadati; phylum Fidelibacterota; species Fidelibacterota bacterium. The sequence continues at coordinate 18,358 of JADFGO010000034.1, read as the reverse complement.
TGCGAAGCAAAAGGGTTACGTAATATTTCAGAGCTGACAGGCAGGTTGAAAAAGTGGGAATAATTAAATTAACTCCTCTTCTAATCTTTGTCGGTTTGCTGTCATGCAGTCCGAATCCGCATTTCCGTGCTGACGGGATCAACAATGAACGGAAAAGCAGCAAACAAAATGCCACCGGTCTCGAGAAGATTCAATACGGTGTTTCTTCTTATTACGGTCCGAAATTCCACGGCAGGAAGACGGCTAACGGCGAGATATTCGATATGTATAAGGTCTCCGCAGCTCACAGATTTCTTCCGCTCGGAACGATAATAAAGGTAACGAACCTTGATAACCGAAAGACTCTCAAGATACGAATAAACGACAGGGGGCCATTCGCAAACAACAGGATATTGGATTGCTCCTATGCGGCGGCGCTGAAACTTGATTTTGTGGAACAGGGAACAGCGAACATTAAATTGGTTGTAATCGAAATGGGTACAGGTAAAACAGGCACGGGAGAAAAATGAAACTAAACACAGGGGAATCAAAATGTCGGAATCAGTAAAACGTGTGTTGGTAGCTGTTGTAGGTATTCCCCTCATCATTGGATCTATATATTCTGGCGGTGTTTATTTTATTCTTGTCCTGACCGCCATCGCTCTACTCTCTCAAAATGAATATTACAATCTCGCGAAAATCAGTGGTTTTCGGGTTGATAAGATACTCGGCATGTCATCGGGTTTGATAATACTCCTGCTCATTTACTTGGAGGGAGAGGAGTTTATACTGCATTTCTTATTGGTGGCGACGCTGCTTATTCTGATCGTAGAAATATTCAAGAAAGAAGCTTCACCATTGAACAGCTCGGCGGCGCTGATTTTCGGCATCATATATCCTACACTTATGATAGGAACGCTATATCCGCTGCGGAATATGGGGAGTTCGGGTGCAGAATTGGGTTTGAATATCGTTTTTGCGCTTATAGCGGGTGTTTGGGTGTGTGATACAGCGGCGTACTATATTGGAAAGGCAATCGGGAAACATAAACTGATCGAAAGAGTGAGCCCGAAAAAGACATGGGAGGGTTCGATAGCGGGATTCATAGCGGCACTTGCTTTTTTAACAGGATTAAAATATTACGGATTCCTACCGGCAATTCCATCTTATGAAAAAGTCATAGCGATAGCCGTCATCGCGGGCGTTGGAGGTCAATTAGGCGATCTGTTCGAATCGCTGCTAAAAAGAGATGCCGGAATAAAAGATTCAGGGAAGTTCCTCCCCGGACACGGGGGTGTCCTGGACAGGTTCGACGCACTGATATTCGCCGCACCGATAGCATATATTTACCTGAATATCGTTTAATTCAGGAATATAACAAGGTAGTTTAGGGGGGATTATATCTTACTATAAATCTATTCATTAAGACAGGAATATTCTTGATAATATAGCTCTTATTAGGGTATCTTAAATTGTTTATGCACATAATTATTTGAAGATTCAAAGGGAAATATTGATGAGTGAAAGATATAGAAATTACATAGCCGGTGAGTGGAGCGACTCCATCAGCGGGAAGACGTTCGATAACCGGAATCCCGCAAAGTGGGATGAGATAGTCGGAGTTTTCCCCGATTCTAACGAAGACGACGTTAACAGAGCCGTCACCGCAGCGAGGGAGGCGTTCAAGGAATGGAGTGACGTTCCTGCCCCTATAAGAGGAAATATGATCAAAAAAGCCGGTGATATTCTTGTGGAACGGAAGGAAGAAATCGCAAAATTGATGACCCGCGAGATGGGGAAGGTGCTGATCGAGACAAGGGGAGACGTTCAGGAGGGAATTGACACCGCTTATTATTCCGCTTCGGAAGGAAGAAGGATGTTCGGTCATACGGCGCCGTCGGAGTTGCGAGACAAATATAATATCGTTATCCGGCGTTCTGTCGGTCCGGCGGGTATTATCACTCCGTGGAATTTCCCTCTGGCGATACCGACATGGAAGATATTTCCAGCGTTGACTACCGGAAACACAGTGGTTTTCAAGCCTGCTTCTGATACCCCCGCAACGGCTACGGTCTTCGTAGAAGTACTCGTTGAAGCGGGTATACCACCCGGCGTAATAAATATCGTCCATGGAGGCGGCTCAAACGTTGGAACGCCTATAGTGGAACACCCGGATATAAAGCTCATTTCTTTTACCGGTTCTTCCGCTGTGGGTAAGATAATCGCCTCTTCCGGGGGTCAGAAACTAAAGCGGGTATCGTTGGAATTGGGAGGAAAAAACGCCCAAATAGTCTTGAACGACGCCGATGTGGAATTAGCCACGGAAGGAGCTGTCTGGGGAGCCTTCGGAACCACAGGTCAAAGATGCACGGCGACCAGCCGGTTGATAGTTCAGGATAAGATTTACGGTGAGTTCATCGAAGCTCTTTTGAAACGGGTTGATAAACTAAAATTGGGAGACGGACTCGATGAATCGGTGGAGGTAGGTCCTATAGTCAATGAGGCGCAAAGAGAATCCATACATGAATACGTCGGGATAGGTAAAGAAGAGGGAGCAACTCTTTCGATAGGCGGAGAGTTTTCATCAGACAAAGATCTCGAAGGGGGATGGTTCTACCAACCTACCATATTCGAAAACGTTGACAAAGAAATGCGGATAGCCAAAGAGGAAATATTCGGTCCTGTTCTCTGCGTTTTGAAATTCAAAGAATTTGACGAGGCTATCGATATTTGCAATAACGTCGATTACGGATTATCCTCGAGTATTTACACAAGGGACGTTAACAAGGCGTTCATGGCGGTTAAAGAGATCGACGCTGGCATAACGTACATAAACGGACCGACAATCGGAGCGGAATGTCATATGCCGTTCGGTGGATGCAAGGATACCGGAAACGGACATAGAGAAGGCGGTTACAGCGCATTTGAATTCTTTACGGAAGAGAAAACGGTATATGTGGACTTCTCGGGTAAATTACAACGGGCACAAATTGATACAGAAGCATAACCATTGACAGAATGAGAGTCGCATATTGAATGTAAACGCAAATAAGGTTAGAGAGATACTTTCAAAGCACATCCTGGCTGATGGATTGGAAGTTGTATTTGATGAGGATAAAAGTCATGGCTCGTGGTTTGTAGACAAAAGAAACGGCAGAAAATATTTGGACTTATATTCTTTTTTTGCCTCATCGCCTGTAGGGTTCAACCATCCGAGCATAATTGAAGCGTCGGAGAAGCTAGGTAAAATAGCCAGGCATAAGCCTACAAATTCGGACATCTATACGGAGACATACGCCGAGTTCTTGGAAAAGTTCAGCGAAGTGGGGATTCCTCCGGAATTACAGCACGCATTTTTTATCGACGGCGGAACGTTAGGAGTCGAAAACGCCCTAAAGGCAGCTTTCGATTGGAAGGTCAGAAGGAACCTCGCCGACGGAAATGGAGAAAAAGGATCGAAAGTTATCCATTTCGTGAACGCATTCCACGGCAGATCAGGTTATACTCTTTCTCTGACCAACACAGGCGAACAAAAGATAAAGTACTTCCCAAAATTTGACTGGCCAAGAATCTCAACGCCGGCTGTCAAGTTCCCGCCTGAAGACAACATAAAACTAATCGAAGCATCGGAGAAAAAATCTATCGAGGAGATAAAAAACGCCATTCTCGAATCTCCTGATGACATTGCCGCTATTATTATTGAGGTGATCCAATCCGAAGGAGGGGATAACCATATCAGAGGTGAATTTCTCAAGGAGTTGCGGGCAATAGCTGATGAGTCGGAGATATTATTGATATTCGATGAGGTTCAAACCGGAGTTGGATTGACAGGTAAATTCTGGGCTTATCAACATTTTGATGCGGTTCCCGACATGATATCATTCGGCAAAAAGATGCAGATATGCGGATTTCTCGCCGGCGCAAGATTAGACGAAGTGGAGGAAAATGTCTTCAATTCTTCCGGTAGATTAAATTCCACTTTCGGAGGCAACATCGTTGACATGGCGAGAACGACAATATATCTGGATATTATTAAAAATGAACAATTGCTTGAAAATGCGGAATTATCAGGCAAACATCTCCTTTACAGAATTCAGGCGCTGCAGGATGAGTTTGAGGGACAGGTATCAAACGCAAGAGGGAGAGGACTGCTTTGCGCTTTCGACCTGCCTTCGGAAAAAGAACGTGATGACCTTGTCAAGAGTATAATCGAAAACGGCGCTCTTATACTCGGCTGCGGGGAAAGGTCGATCAGGTTCAGGCCTTCTCTGAATATCTCAACCGACGAGATAGACCGGGGCATAGAGATTATCGAACAATCCCTGATAAACTACTCCTCATAATTATCGGTTGTCATCCGGTGTTATATATATAGTTGCCACGCCAATAGGAAATTTGGATGATATATCGTTCAGAGCCGTTGAAACTTTAAGAAATGTCGATTTCATTGCCTGCGAAGATACACGCCATACTATAAAACTGCTGAATAAATATGAGATTAAAAATAGATTGATACCCTATCACGACCACAACAAAATAAAAAAAACACCGGTTTTGATAGAGAAGTTGAAAAAAGGACAATCGATGGCGCTTGTCTCCGATGCAGGAACGCCCTCGATTAGCGACCCGGGTTTTTATCTTATTCGGGAGGCGATCAAAAACGATATCGAACTGTCACCCATACCCGGTCCTACCGCACTAATTTCGGCAGTTACGGCATCGGGGCTTGAAATTGACAGGTTCGTATTCGAAGGTTATCTACCGAGAAAAAAAGGCAGAACAAAAAGGCTTAAAGAACTTGCGGAATATCGGGTAACTATAGTAATTTTCGAGGGACCTCACAGAGTTATCAAAACGCTCAATGATTTACGGGAATATTTAGGTGATAGAAAAGCGGCAATTGGGAGAGAAATGACTAAAATGAACGAAGAATTCCTCCGGGGAAGTCTTTCAGAGCTAATTGCACATTATGATAACCGTAAGCCGAGAGGCGAGTATGTGATAGTCGTTGAAAGAAATAAGGACTAAGATGCAGATACCGGAAGAGTATAAAAAGAAATTTCATAGGGACGGATTTAATCTTATTCCGCCGAAATTTATGGAAGGTTTTATCAGGGTAATAATGCCGGTGGCGGATTTTTTCAAATCTTTGAACATGAATCCAAATACTCTTACGACGTTCGGAACTATACTTACGATAGTCGGGTCGATATTTTATGCCCTTTCATATTTAAGGCTTGGCGGTTTGTTTATAATATTTGGAGCTATTTGCGACACACTCGACGGCTGGATCGCAAGAGATATCGGGAAAAAATCCAAATTCGGCGCCTTATATGATTCTGTTATGGATCGATATTCAGAAATTATTATGTATTTCGGGATCGCCGTTCATTTTGTCAGGACTGATTCCTATTGGACTTCCGTAGCGATCTTTGCGGCTGTCGGCGGCTCCGTCATGGTAAGTTACGTCAAGGCAAAGGCAGAAGGATTAGGGTTCGAAATCAACGTCGGCATGATGCAGCGGCCGGAAAGAATCACTTACATTGCAGTTGCTTCTATAATAGGTGACCTACCATACATTGACGAGCTGTTTTTAATGATTGCTATTTGGATAATTGCAGTGTTAGCTAACGTAACAGCAATGCAACGTTTAGTGTATGTATATAAATTAGCTAAAGTCGGTTCAAGGACTAAAACGAAAAGAAAGGCAAAAAAATAAAGCGAGACGAAAAGATATATTTGTTTTAGCAAAGTATAGATGTTACGCGGTAAAAATATAGCTGAACCGAAAGGTAAACCCGGCATACTTCTGCGCGGAATGGGAGGCATACGGGAATGGCTTTCATTTTACTTCAAGAGTCCTATTACGGCTCCCGAAATTTATCCGGAGCATGATCTGTTCATTCAACAGGTTGAATTGAAAAACACTCTGAGGTATATGATGGAATCATATCAGGTTACCCGTCTGGGGACCGAACAGTACGAAGAATGAGTGAAATAGAACAAAACGGGATATTTGTCACGTTTGAAGGGATAGACGGTTCAGGCAAATCGACGCAGGCTAACTCCTTATTAAGGAGGATTCAAGAAAACGGTTACAATGCCGTGTTATTCAGAGAACCCGGAGGGACAAGAATTTCAGAACAGATCAGGCAAATACTGCTGAGCACGAAACATTCGGAGATGGCGGTAATCACGGAAGTGATGCTGTATTCCGCAGCGAGAGCTCAACTGACTGAAGAGATGATCGTCCCGGGCTTGAAGGAAAACGATATTGTAGTGTGCGACCGGTACTTTGATTCGACGATTGCATATCAGGGCTACGGACGAGGAATCAGCCTCGAATTTATTGACGCCCTAATCAAGGAAGCGGCAAAAAGAGTTTGGCCGGATATTACATTCCTCGTGGATGTAGATGTGGAACTTGCAGAAAAAAGATCGGGGACTATCGGAAGGCTCGACAGAATAGAGATGGAAACCGTAGAATTCAAGGACACCGTGATCAGAGGATTCAGGGAAATAGCTTCAAATGACCGCGATAGGATAGTTGTGTTAGACGGCAGTCAAGAGGTCGAGTCACTTACGGATATCGCCTGGGAGAGAATTGAATCATTGCTGCGGCAAAGAGAGTTACTAAAAAAGGAAGAGATTAGTGAATAAGAAAGGCAATCTACGGATAATTATACCCGTCGTGCTGTCAGTATTCGTACTGCTCTACGGGGCAAATTTATTATATTCTTCATCGGATACTTATGAAAAAATCAACAGGGGACTAAAATTATTCGGTCAGGTTTACAAACAGGTCAGTACTACGTATGTTGACGAGATAGACCCTGAAACGTTCGTGGAAGCGGCGATCAAAGGGATGCTCGATTCGCTCGATCCTTATACGTCTTACATCTCACCGGAGAACAGTGAAAACTTAAATATGATGACCTCCGGTACTTACGGAGGCGTTGGAATCAAACTCGGGATCCGGGGAGATTCTCTTACAGTGATCTCTCCGATGGAAGGCACACCGGCGAGCAGGGGGGGAATACTCTCCGGTGATAAGATAATCAAAATTGACAGCGTCTTTTCAAAAAGCTTAAAACTCGACAAAGCAGCGGATATGATCCGGGGTCCGGAAGGTAAGGATGTTATACTTTCAATATATCGGAGAGGGTTCACGGAACCGATTGATTTTACGCTGAAAAGAGAGAAGATAGTAATAAACGAAATTGTCTACACCGGTTATATAAAAGAAGGCATTGGTTATATACGCTTATCAGGATTTTCTAAAAGTTCCGTTAGGAAATTCAAGGAAGCACTTGAGGAGCTGGAAAAGGAAAATCTCGAGAGTATTATTATCGATTTGAGAGATAATCCCGGCGGATTATTGGAATCGGCGTTAAGAATCAGCGATATGTTTATAGATAAAAAAGAACTGCTCGTTTCGACCAAAGGCAGGGTAAAACAAATGAACGTTGAACATTATTCGAAAATCGATCCGTTGTTGGATAAGAAAGTTAAATTGGTCGTTCTCGTGAACGGCGGATCGGCGAGCGCAAGCGAAATATTCGCGGGCGTCATGCAGGACCTGGACAGGGGAGTCATTGTTGGCAGTAAGACCTTTGGAAAGGGATTAGTTCAATCGTTGTTGAATTTACCGTATGACAGAAAGGTCAAAGTCACAACCGGCAAGTACTATATTCCAAGCGGTAGATTAATACAAAAGGAAGATTATTTTCATAACGATAATGTGGTCATAAGAAACAAACCCGATTCGTTGTTCGTTACTTCTAACGGAAGATTTGTTTACGGCGGCGGAGGTATTACACCTGATATAGAGATAAAATATCCGATTCCGAACAAAATTATTACTCATCTCTGGCGCAAAAATATGTTCTACCGGTATTCGACCAACTGGGTTTCGAGCAATCCGGATGCAACCGCACCATTGTTCTTTTCCACAAAGGAAGTAGATCGGTTCTTGAATTTTGTTGAGGAATCCGATTTTGAGTATAAAAGCGAAGCTCAAAAGACTTATGAAAAACTTATAACTCTCCTTGAATCAGGAGAATACACAGATGAGTTGATAAATGAGGTTAAGAATCTCCAAATAGAGACGAGGAGCCTAAAAGACATCTTTAGTCGTGACGATATCAATAATATCGCGCGTGTATTATCGAGAGAAATTTCAGAAAGGATCGGCAAAACGGAAGGGAGATATAGGGCTATATTCTCTACTGATGAAGCGATACTCAAATCAATTCATATCTTAGAGGAAGATTCGGAGTATCACAATACATTACGGTCAGGTTCTTGACCTATTTTCTTTTATTTCTTGACAAGTTTAAGTGAATAGATTAGTTTCAAACCCTGTTGAATGCAACGGTTGCAGGGATTTTTAAATCCCGGGCAAATGTAAGTACCTGCAGGATTCTAAGTTGCAATCGGAATTTTGTAGGGGCGGTTAGCTCAGCTGGTTAGAGTGCTTGCTCGACACGCAAGAAGTCACTGGTTCGAATCCAGTACCGCCCACGAAATGGGTAAAGAAATTGAAATCAAACTGCCTGACGGAACGGTAACACGTTACAATGAAGGGGTTACAGGCGCGGAGATAGCCTCTTCGATAGGAAAGGGATTGGCGAAGGCGGCTCTTTCCATTAAGGTTAACGGGGACATATATGACCTTGACCGTCCTATACAGAAAAGCACGGCGGTGGAAATACTTACCGACAAAAGCGCTGAATCGAAAACCATTATCTGGCACAGCACCAGTCACATCATGGCTCAAGCGGTTCAGGAACTGTTTCCCGGCACGAAAGTAACGCTCGGACCACCTATAGCTGACGGATTCTACTACGATTTTGATACGGAAAGACCCTTCACGGAAAATGATCTCGAAGATATTGAGAAGCGCATGAAGGAGATAATCTCAGGTAATCACAGATTCAGCAGGAAGGTTATATCTCGTGACGAAGCGGTTAAAATGTTCAAGGAGAAAGGTGAAAATTATAAGGTAGAGATATTATCTGAAATTAAGGACGACACAGTCTCTATATACACACAAAATGGGTGGACCGATCTATGCCGTGGACCTCATGTACCGACAACCGCCTCCATAAAAGCGGTTAAACTGCTTAAGGTTGCCGGATCGTACTGGAGGGGAGATGAAAAGCGACAGCAGCTGCAAAGAATATATGGAACGTCGTATTACGACCCGAAAGAATTAAAAGCCCACCTGACAATGCTCGAAGAGGCTAAGAAAAGAGATCATCGGAAGTTGGGAAAAGAGTTGGAACTATTCGCATTTCATGATATTGCACCCGGAGCTCCATTTTGGCTTCCAAACGGTATGATAATCATACGGGAGCTGGAAAAATATCTTAGAGAGAAACTTGATGAAGCGGGTTACGTGGAGTGTTCTACGCCGATTCTCGTTAAAAAGTCGGTGTGGGAGAAGTCAGGGCACTGGGACTATTATCGTGAAAATATGTTTATCGTTGAAGATAACGAGCAGATATACGGATTAAAACCGATGAATTGTCCGGAATCTACCTATATTTACTCTATGAAAACACGATCGTACCGTGATTTACCGTTGAGAATAGCGGAAACAGGGACGCTTCACCGTAATGAAGTCTCGGGCGCGGTCGGCGGTTTATTCCGCGTTAAGCAGCTGACAATGGACGATGCTCATCTATTCATTCTTCCCGAGCAGATTACCGAAGAGGTAAACGGCTGCATAAATTTAATCCGTGAATTTTATTCGACGTTTGATTTCGAACCAAGTTACTTTTTTTCCACGAAACCTGATAAAGCAATGGGTGATAGCAAGTTATGGGATAAAGCTGAAGAAGCGCTTGAAGAAGCTTTAAAGTCTCAGGGACTCGCATACGAGGTAAAAGAGAAGGATGGGGCGTTTTACGGCCCGAAAATCGATATACAGGTGAAGGACGCTATCGGTCGTGCGTGGCAATTAGCGACTGTGCAGCTTGATTTTGTATTACCGGAGCGCTTCAATCTCGAATACATCGATGAAAATGACAAGCGACAGAGACCGGTGATGATCCATCGGGCGATATTCGGTTCATTCGAGAGATTTATCGGAGTATTGATCGAGCATTTTTCTGGCAACTTCCCTACCTGGCTGTCTCCGCTTCAGGCAATAGTATTGCCAATCTCGGAAAAGCATCATGAATATGCGCAATCTGTTTTATCCGAACTTAAAAAGGCTGGTGTCAGAACCAAAGCGGACGTCAGACCGGAAAAGATCGGTTCAAAAATCAGGGACGCGGAGACACAAAAAGTCCCGTATATGCTTATCGTGGGAGATAAAGAGTCGGAGTCCTCAACTGTTTCGGTTCGCAGGCATACGCTCGGAGACACCGGACAAAAACCGCTGGATACGTTCATAAGTGAGCTAATTGAAGAGATATCCGAGAGGCGGATCAATAATTGATAAACAAAGGAGTTTAATTCGGAAAAAGAGATACACGTAAACGAAAAAATAAAATCTACTGAGATCAGAGTAGTTGACGAGGACGGGGGCGCACTCGGCATTATGGCCACAACTGAAGCAATGGCAATTGCTGAAGAGAGGGGTCTTGACCTTGTAGAGATTGCACCGGATGGGAATCCTCCGGTTTGCAAACTCATGGATTACGGCAAGTACAAATATGAAAAGCGAAGAAAACTAAAAGAAGCGAAAAAGAAGCAGCATGTAATTCATGTTAAGGAAGTCAGATTCAGACCGATGATTGACGAGCACGACTTCCAAACGAAAATAAAAAGGGCTAAAAAATTTATAGAAGCAAAGAACAAACTAAAAATTACTGTGATGTTCCGCGGTAGAGAGATGACACACTTAGAATACGGTGACTATTTAATGGAAAAAATAACCAAAGAATTAGAGGATTTAGCTGTCATTTCTTCTCAACCTTCGAGGGAAGGCAGGTTCATCACGGCTTATTTCATGCCTAAATAGAAAATGGAACCAAGGAAGATAAATTATGCCTAAAATGAAAAGTCACAGGGGTGCCTCAAAGCGTTTCAAGACAACGGCATCCGGTAAGCTAAAAAGGAAGAAAGCTTATCACAGCCATATATTGAACAAGAAATCGACAAAGAGAAAAAGAAAGCTGCGTAAAAGCACTCTCGTCAGCGTAGCCGATGCGAAAAACGTTAAGCAGATGATATTGAAATAAACATTCAGTGGAGATAGATTTTTATGCCGAGAATTACCAATGCAGTACAGCGAAAGAGCAGACACAAAAAGATATTAAAAGAAGCAAAAGGATACCGGGGTGGCCGAAGCAAGTTATATAAAACTGCTAAAGAGTCAGTAGATAAAGCGCTGCAATATAGCTACCGGGATAGAAAAAAACGTAAAGGCGATTTCAAACGTCTTTGGATTACAAGAATAAACGCCGCAGCGAGACTGAATGGATTGAGCTATTCGAAATTTATATCAGGTTTAAATGCAGCCGGAATCAAGTTAGATAGAAAGGTGTTGGCTGACATCGCCGTCAGGGATCCGGATGCCTTCACACTGATATCCGAAAAGGCTATAAAGGCATCATAATACTATCAATTCATGCCGCAGCCAGACCTCCAAAAACATCTCGAAGAATTTGAGAGCCAACTAAAAGACTCCACCCACGCCTCTTCGTTAGAAGAGTTGCGAATAAAATACTTGGGCAGGAAGGGTGTAATTGCGTCACTGGTTGACGAACTCAACGCTCTTCCGGCTGAAGACAGACCCGCTTACGGCAAAGCAGTCAATACGCTCAAATCGAAAATAACCAATGCATACGATATGGCGCTGAAAGAACTTCAGAAAGGTTCGGGTTCGACGCAATCCGTGGATTTCGATTATACGCTGCCGACACTCTCTTCGTTCATCGGCAGGAAACATCCTCTGACCCAGGTGTGGGAGGAGATGATGAATATTTTCAATCGGATGGGGTTTGAAGTTGTAAGAGGACCGGAAGTAGAAACGGAATACTATAATTTCACCGCATTGAACTTCCCCGAAAACCACCCGGCAAGAGATATGCAGGACACTTTTTATATCACCGATGACACGCTATTGCGGACTCATACATCTCCTGTGCAAATCAGAACGATGTTGTCCTCATCTCCACCGGTCAGGGTTGTAGTACCCGGCAGAGTTTACCGGAACGAGGCAATCAGCGCCCGCAGTTACTGCGTATTCAATCAAATCGAAGGCTTATATATCGATAAGGGAGTTAGCCTTGCTGATTTGAAGGGGACTTTAATCTCGTTCGCCAAGCAGCTCTTCGGAAGTGACGTTAACACACGATTCAGGCCGAGCTATTTTCCTTTTACCGAGCCGAGCGCAGAAATGGACGTCTCCTGTATGATCTGCGGAGGGAAGGGATGTCGAGTATGTAAACATACAGGTTGGTTGGAGCTTCTCGGAGCCGGGATGGTGCACCCGAATGTATTGAAAAATGTCGATTATGACCCTGAGGTCTATACCGGATTTGCGTGGGGTTTGGGGATTGAGAGAACGACGATGATGCGCTATGGAATCAATGACATCCGGTTCTTCTACGACGGCGACTTAAAATTCTTACAGCAATTTTAACGGTTTGAAATGAATATATCGCTTAACTGGTTATCCGATTTTATCGAACTCTCCGAATCACCGGAGGAGATTTCGGAAATACTCACTATGGCAGGATTGGAAGTGGCATCAATATCCGCCGGAGTTTCCTATGAGGGTGTGATAGTCGGCGAAGTGATCAAATGTGATAAACATCCGAACGCAGATAAACTCTCGATCTGTGAAGTAAACATAGGAAATGCTGAGAACCTGTCCATTGTCTGCGGCGCGCCTAACGTCAAGGCGGGTCAAAAGGTGCCAGTAGCCCTCGTCGGAACCGAGCTGCCGGGTAACTTGAAAATCAAAAAAGCGAAGATACGGGGGGAAATGTCAAACGGTATGATCTGCTCTGAGAAAGAATTAAACATATCCGATTCCTCAGATGGGATTATGGTACTCGATAAATCCGCAGAAGTAGGTAAAGCGATATCGGAGGTGCTTAAACCCGATGATACCGTTCTTGAACTTGATTTAACTCCGAACAGACCGGATGCGCTCTCCCATATCGGCGTAGCGAGAGACATATCGGCTATTCTTAACAAAAAGGTCACCAAACCTGAATTCACGCTTGAAGAATCTTCTGAAGATTCAACGGCATCATTCAAGATAAAGATTCTCGACTCTGAGGGATGCCCTCGTTTTGCAGCAAGAATCATTAAAGGCGTAAAATTAAAAGAATCTCCCGATTGGATGAAAAAACGATTAGAATCCGTCGGCATAAGAGCGATTAATAACGTAGTAGATGCCTCCAATTACGTTCTTATGGAATCAGGTCATCCGATTCATATTTTTGACATGGATCGTCTAAGCGGTAACAGAATTGAAGTCCGTTCCTCTGATAAAGGCGAAAAAGTTACCACTCTTGACGGCGTTGAGCGTGAATTACCTGAAGGCACCGTGCTTGTATGCGATGCCGATAAGCCAGTGGGAATAGGCGGTATAATGGGATTGGATAATTCCGAGGTCTCAGAATCTACCGTAAACCTCCTGATAGAATGCGCCCAGTTCGATGCCGGTCGAATAAGGAGTAGTTCCAAGTCTCTCGGGCTCTACACCGAGGCTTCCAAACGTTTCGAGCGTGGGTGTGATCCTGGAGACATAGAATACTCTCTTGACCGGATCACATCGTTAATATTGGATACGGCAGGAGGGGCAGCTCTTAAAGGAATTATCGATGAATACCCGGGGGAAATCCAGCGAAGGACGCTGACTCTTCGTTTGAGCCGTTTAAACACGATAGTAGGAATAGAAATACCCAAGAAAAAGGTACTCGAAATTTTGAGTAAATTAGAATATGAAATAATCTCGAAAGAAAAAGATGAACTCAGCCTGTCGGTCCCATCTTTCAGGCCTGATGTAACCGGTGAAATAGACGTTATTGAGGAAATCGCGAGAATATACGGTTACGATAACATTCCGCCCGCAGAGGTAGCTCGAATCAGACTGGAAAGCCCTTCTAATAACAATGAGGTATTGAACTTAAGGATTAAGAACATATTAGTCGGGTTAGGCGCAACAGAAATATACACAAATAGTCTGATGCCGTATGAAATGTGGAAGCTATCCGGGCAGGACAACAAACCGGTAAGAGTCAAAAATCCTGTAAGCAGGGAGATGGAGTGTCTTCGGTCGTCTCTTATGCCCAGAATGCTGGAGACTGTACAATACAATCTGAACAGACAGCAGAGCGGCGTAAAGTTTTTTGAGGATGGAGTTGTGGCCAAATTAGATCAGTCTTCCGAGACCGGAGTTTCTGAGACGCAAATGATCGGCGTAATTCTTGCCGGCAATCAATCTCCTCCGAATTGGATGGCTGAAGAAAGAGAGACGGACTTCTATACTCTCAAGAACAACGCAGAATCGTTTTTAATAAGCTGTGGATTCCGAACCATAACTCAAACACCAGCTCCAAAAAGGTATTTTGAAAGTGCATTCGCTATATTCGGTGATGGAGTTGAAATTGGAGTGATGGGTGAAATTTCAGGAAACTTGATAAAAAAGTTTGACTTAGACGAAAAAGTATATTATTTTGAGGCAGATGTAAACCCCTTGTATGTGCAGTTAGAAAAAGAGGTTTCCTTTTCAGAACCGAGCAAATATCCAACCATAGAGAGAGATATTTCGTTTATTGTTGACCAAAAAATAAAATCGGAGCAGCTGACGGAAATAGTAAGGGATAACGGCGGAGAATTATTGAGCGACCTCAACATAAGTTCTGTATACAGGGGAGAACCGCTTGCTTCCGATGAGCGAAGCATAACATATCACCTTCGCTTTTCATCGACAAAGAGCACACTCGTAGAATACGAAATAGACACTATCTGTATGAAGATAGTGACGGAAGCCAACAAGAAATCAGGGGCAAGAATACGGGAATAAAATCGGAGAACCATTAAATGGAAGCGCATAACTTTAATATCCTTGAATCGAAAATCAGGCAGGCAATAGAAGAGATCAAAAGATTAAAAAACGATAATGCTCAGTTGAGATCAAAACTGAACAACGATGATAGTGGAGACGTTGAAGCAAAATCTGTAGTAAGCGACAGTGCGCAAAAAGAACTCCTGCAAAAAGTCGATGATATGATTGAAGTACTCGATCAAATATAAGTAGAAGGAAGGAAGAGATTAACTTAAAATAGGAATCTCATTAAAAGATGGAAAATGCGGAAAATTTAGTAAAAGTAGACATATACGGAAAAGAATACACCGTTAAGGGACAGGCTGACTCTTCATACATAGAGAGCGTTGCCGAATATGTTGACTCAAAGATGAAAGAGGTAGACGCAAACGTTCCATTCGAATCTTCACTCAGAGTCGCGATTCTTGCAGCTATGAATATAACCGACGAGTTGTTCAGTCAGAAAAGTTTGAAGAATGTCAAAAATGAGGACATTGAAGAAAAGGCAAGAATTCTCGTGCAAGAATTAGAAGATACGCTGGAGAGTACGTCCGCAGAAGACTGATAAGCACCAAATAATCAGTTCAAAATTTTCATTTCATTTTCCAAATCTCCACATTACCGATTTGCGGTTCACAGGGATATAGTAACTATGAAAGCTGGAGCTGAATTGTTGACTGACAGTAGATTTGAAATTAATTTTAAGAAATACGAGGATGCCATTAATTGACCGCCGCTGACGTCCTATATATTTTAATTGGCAGCGGACTGGGATTAGCTGCCGGGTGGATCATTTCCGCTCAATACCAACGAAGTAAAGTCATCGGCGCCGAAGGTTCGGCGAAGAGTATACTTGAGCGGGCACAAAAAGATGCCGAATCATTAAAAAAAGAAATTGAGATCGAATCCAAAGACGCAATGCTAAAGTTAAAAAAGGAGGCTGAAGATAAGGTACAGGAACAGACTTCCAACTTACAGGTTCGTGAAAATTCTCTTAATCAGAGGGAGTTGTCGATAGGAAGAAGTTCTGATATATTGGATAAAAGAGAATCAGAATTAAAATCCGCCGACGAAGACCTTAAAGAAAGAAGAAGGATTCTGAATAATAAAGATGAACAGGTCACAAAGGTCTTAGAAGAACAGAACGTCAAGTTGGAAACGATTGCAGCGATGTCTCAGGAGGAAGCTAAAGAGCTTCTTCTCGAAAACCTGTTGGCAAAAGCCCGGCAGGATGCTGCAAAGCAGGTGAAAGAGATAAAAGATACAGCAGTACGGAACGCCGTATTGGAAGCAAAAAAAATAATCGTAACCGCTATCCAGCGAAGCGCTGTAGATCATTCTTCGGAAAATAGCGTTTCCGTGGTAAATCTACCCAGTGATTCGATGAAGGGAAGAATAATCGGGAGAGAAGGGAGGAACATAAGAGCGTTTGAGTCGATAACCGGAACAGAAGTAATAATCGACGACACTCCGGAGGCGGTTGTTATTTCCGGGTTTGATCCTGTCAGGAGAGAAATAGCGAGAATTTCCCTGGAGCATCTCGTAGCGGACGGAAGAATACATCCGGCTCGAATCGAAGAAGTGGTCGAAAAATCTAAACTTGAAGTCACTGAAATAATGGCAAACGCAGCGGAAGCAGCGATAATGGAATTGAATATACCGCGTTTGCATAATGAACTGATGAAGTTACTCGGTAAAATGAATTATAGAACCAGCTACGGTCAGAACGTCCTGAAACACAGTATCGAAGTAGGAATGATATCGGGCTTGATGGCAGCGGAACTTTCACTCGACGGCGAAGTCGCAAAAATCGGCGGACTTTTGCACGATATCGGTAAAGTGATAGATATGGACACAAGCGGACCTCATGCCGTAATAGGGGGTGAGATCGTTCGAAAATACATAGACGATGAAGTTATAGTAAATTCCGTCGAGTCGCATCACGAAGATGTTGAGATGCTTTATCCGATATCAGCGCTTGTGCAGTCAGCCGACGCTATCAGCGGGGCGCGCCGCGGAGCAAGAGGCGATACGCTTGAAGCATACATCAAACGGATGAAAAATTTGGAAGAACTGGTTGAATCGTTTAAAGGTGTATCTAAATCTTATGCTATTCAAGCCGGCAGGGAGATCAGGGTTGTCGTGGAAAATAATATGGTCGACAGCGCCTCAGTGGACAGTCTCGCAACTGAGATATCTGACAAGATCCAGTCGGAACTAACTTATCCCGGGCAGATAAAAGTTGTAGTTATCAGAGAACAACGCTCAATATCTTACGCTAAATAGAGGGAATCTGATTTGGCTCTGATAATTGACGGTAAGGCGATAGCCGCTCAGGTTCGCAGCGAAATCGAGAAAGAGATCAAAGCGCTGCAGGGCAGGTCTGTCACGCCCGGTCTTGGAGTTATCTTAGTCGGTGAGAATCCGGCATCTATGACTTACGTCAAGATGAAGCAAAAGATGTGTGAAGAATTGGGCATAATAACCAAGGAATTCCTTCCGGACGCAGGAATCACTCAGGAAGAACTCATGTCGCTGACAAACGAATTCAATTCCGATCCGGAAATACACGGTATCCTTATTCAACTTCCGCTTCCGGATCATATTGATGAAGAATCGGCTCTGTCGAATCTATCGCCTGAAAAGGACGTTGACGGCTTTCATCCTGTTAACGTCGGTAAGATGACGTTAGGAGAAGGAGGCTTTATACCCGCCACTCCCGCCGGTATTATAGAGCTGCTCATGAAAAGCGGAAACGATCCTGAAGGCAAACACGTTGTAATAATCGGAAGGAGCAGATTAGTCGGAAGACCGCTTCTGAATCTGCTGACTCAAAAAAGGAAGGGAGGTAATGCAACGGTAACTCTATGTCATACGAGAACTAAGGAGCTCTCTTCCCATACAAACCGGGCGGATATTCTCATCGCCGCAGCGGGAATGCCGGAATTTATAGACGGGAGCATGGTAAAAAAGGGGGTAGTCGTAATAGACGTAGGAACAAACAGGGTGAAAGATTCTTCAAAAAAGTCCGGATACAAATTAGTCGGAGACGTTCATTTCGATTCCGTATCGGAAAAAGCTGCCGCAATAACTCCCGTGCCGGGAGGGGTTGGTCCCATGACGATCATGATGTTGATGAAAAACAGCGTGAAGGCAGCCGGCGGATGGTCGAGTTGAATTAATATCATCTTATGATTATACTATCATTAATATTGAGGTATTACTTTTTTGATCTCATTAAATCAATGCGCGCCAGTAGCTCAGTTGGATAGAGTGTTGGCCTCCGAAGCCAAAGGTCGCAGGTTCGAATCCTGCCTGGCGTACAAATTATTCAAATGATCATATCGCAGCAGAAGTTAAATA